>CBIMKN010000101.1:0-1508 GCA_966244515.1 uncultured bacterium | reverse complement strand
CTCATTTTGCTGGACGTAATGATGCCCGGTATGGATGGTTTTGAGGTTTGCAGGCGTATCCGCGCGACGCCTCAGCTGGCAGAAGTGCCGATCATTATTCTGACCGCCCTCGACGACCGCGCTTCGCTATTGATGGGCATCGAAGCCGGCGCAGACGATTTCCTCACAAAGCCGGTCGATCGCTACGAGCTGCAGGCGCGCGTCCGTACGATTGTGCGCCTCAATCGGTATCGCCAGTTGGTAGAGCAGCGCGAAAACCTGCGCGAGATGACCGAACGACTGATCGCCGCGCAGGAGGAGGAGCGCCAGCGCATCTCACGCGAGCTGCATGATGACCTGGGGCAATCCCTGACCACTCACATGATTTCCATTCGCAATCTGCAGGATGATTTAACGCTCTCTCCCGAAGGGCTGCACGATCGTTTGCAGACATTGCATGACCAGACACAGGAAATCTTAGGTAAGGTCCGCAGTCTGGCACAAGATTTGCGCCCTCCGGTGCTGGATGCTTTGGGTTTGAAGGTCTCGATGCAGACCTATTGCACGGAATTTGCACGTCGTACCCGTCTGCCCGTGACATTCGATGTGGATGAATCGATTCCGCCTCTCCCGGATATGTACAACATCGCCGTCTATCGCATTCTGCAAGAGGCGCTCAACAATATCATCAAGCATGCAAATGCTACCCATGTCTGGGTCGATCTCAGCCAGGAGGATGATACGCTCACATTGACGATTCAAGACAATGGACAAGGCTTCGACACCAAGGCAGAGCAGTCAAACGGGATTGGGCTCTCGAGCATGCGCGAACGAGTGATGATTGCCCGAGGAAAATTCACGCTCAGTTCCGCGCCGCGTCGTGGTACGATTCTTTCGGCGCATTTTCCCCTGCCAGTCAACCAATCCTCCCTGGAGAAACCTTTGTGATACGAATATTGATTGCAGAAGATCATCTGATGGTACGCGCCGGCATCCGCGCCTTGCTCGAGAAGGCAGGTGACATCAAAATCCTTGGCGAAGCCTCGAACGGACAGGAAGCGGTCGACCGAACACGCGAACTAAAACCAGATGTGTTGATCATGGATATTATGATGCCGCGTCTGAACGGCATCCAGGCTGCCCAAAACATCCATGAATTGAAGCTGCCGACGTATATCCTTCTGCTATCCATGTACTCGGATGCAGGGTTCGTGCAGCAGGCATTGCAAAGCGGCGTAAAGGGATACGTCCTCAAGTCTTCGGTCAGCGATGAGCTACTGCACGCCGTCCGTCTGGTTGCCAGCGGGCAGACCTTTTTGAGCGCTCCGATCTCGGAGATGGTGGTCGTAAATGCCATGCATCCGCACGCTGCTGCGGAGAACGATCCGCTTTCCAATCTCTCACCCCGTGAAAAAGAAATCTTGCAGTTGATCGCTGAGGAATATACCAGCGGCGAGATCGCTAAAATGCTCTTCATTAGCGAGAAGACGGTCGAAAAACACCGTGCCCGGCTGATCGAGAAATTGAAT
>CBIMKN010000100.1:0-1526 GCA_966244515.1 uncultured bacterium | reverse complement strand
TACACGGACATGCCTCTCATGCTGCCGAAGACCGCGGTCGAGTGGATGCTCGGCCAGCTCAAACGATGGGAAAAGGCCTTCCCGAAGGAGGACACTTTCGTGCAAAGAATGTGGGGCGTCCCGAGCGTCCTCGTGCGCTTCGACGGGGTCCTCGACGAGCGGGGTGATTTCCAGGCATATGAGATACAAGACGGCCCCGGCTGGGCAGGCTATGCGGGCGTCATCAATCCCGAATTCAAGCGCCTGCGCGATGGCCTTCGCGAGCGCGCGTGGCCGCGCTTCAAGCTCGTGATGCGCAAACAGGGCTTTGATCACGACGACGACCTCTGGCTGGAGCGTACGAATGTGAAGGGCACGCTCGAAGAGGCGTGTCCCCTCATGGTGCGCAGACTGCCGCCTCAGATAAGCGACGAGGACCGCACGCGCATCGTCCGACGCTCTCTCAAGCCGGTGGACACGCATTCAGATAAGACGTACGGGCTCGAGATGGGCTGGTGGAAAAAGATATCGGACGCCAAGGATCTGCCATGGACCGAAGGTTTCGCCCTCAAGCCGATCGATGGCATGGGCAGCGAAGACGTGATGCTGTGGAAACCGGACGTCCGGCCAGGCCGTGCGACGCGTACGCAAATAGAGAATGCGCTGCGCGAGCGCAAAGAGATGATCCTGCAGATATTTGTCGAGCCGATGCACATCGATCTGGATGGCAAGCCTCATCACGCGATCCTGCGACCATTCTTCGGGTACGACCCTAAGGATAGGCGATGGGTCCCGCTTGGCGGCGTATGGACCGCACGACCCATCCCCAACCTGCGCGTCCATGGTTCATCCGATGCGATCTCTGGGCCACTCGTACTGGAGTAGCGTCAGCGACTCGTGAGCTGATACAATCGGCAGATGAAACACACAGGCGGATGCCACTGCGGCAAGGTCAGATTCGAAGTTGAGACCGATATAAAGAAGGTCATGGAGTGCAATTGTTCGCACTGTCACAAAAAAGGATTCCTCATGCATTTTGCCGACAAGGCCGGCTTCACACTCCTCTCTGGCAAAGAGAACCTTTCGGAATACCACTTCAACAAAGGCGCAATACACCACAAGTTCTGCAGGGATTGCGGGGTGGAATCATTCTCCGATAGCGACGCATTCCCACAAATGATGATCAATGCGCGCTGCATAGACGAGCTCGACACGGACGCGCTCCCCAAAGAGAAGTTCAACGGCAAGGACTACTAGGCACCCAATCAGCTATGACTTTATCCCCCATGGTACCGTGCACGGCAAGGTAGTGGGTGATACATTCTGCACATGGGAAAAGGTGAATACGAAGATGCGAAGTTCCAGATGCGCCGCGGCATGATCGAATTCTGCACGCTGCTCATCATCGGACGCGGCAAAGTTTACGCGTCGGACATCTTAAAAGAGCTCAAGGAGGCGGACCTACTCGTGGTCGAAGGGACGCTCTATCCCCTCCTGAGCCGACTCAAGTCCGACGGATTACTCGATTACGAATGGCAGGAATCTTC
>CBIMKN010000099.1:0-1577 GCA_966244515.1 uncultured bacterium | reverse complement strand
CGTGTAGCTGCCCGCCGCCCCGTATTCGTGTGTGAAAATGCGCGTGACCGGCGACCCAGAGCAGCCTGATACTGCCACCTGATTAGTCACACTGCCATCGCCCCACGACAGATTGTATGCGGTGCACGCCATGGGGATGTTGAACGACGCGGCGACCCCAAGCGGATTCCCCGATACCGCAGGCGTGATGCTGAGCGGCCCGTACGTGAACGGCTCCGCGATCGAGAAGGCGCTGCTATCAGCGTAGGTCACAAGCTGTGCTCCGGGGCGGAGTACTTGTGCACGGATCTTGTACTGCCCGCCGTCGAGCGAACTCGGCGTCTGCCAATTGTACGTACCTGCCATATTCGCGGTGGCGTTGATCGTGTTGCCGACTTTCTGGCCCGAAGAGTTGATCAGGATGAGTTCGACTTGGGAATTCGACGGGATGTTACCGGATGCGCTCCACGTCACTGCGATGGTACCGCCGCGCTGCACTGTCTGACCGCCGGCGTTGGTGCTCACGGTGACAGAAGCCGGGAGCGTCGGCGAAGAAGGCGTCGTTACCACGGTCCCTGAAGCGCCATAGACCTGCACGGTCGCAGAGGTGCTGTGCTGGCCCGCGCCAAGTCGCACGAGGTACGTGCCGCCGTAGAGATACGAGTGCGTATAGACCTGCCTCACCTGACCGCATGCACCAGCGGGCACTGGGATAGTCTGCGCTATCGTGCCATCGCCCCAATCGAGCGAGTAGGTCGCCGCCTGGCAGGAATTGACGGTATTGACGGTCGCGGTCACCGAGACATTGAGCGGTGCATTACCCGACACAGGAGATACCTGGATGAATCCGCCCACCGTCGGGCTCGCTACATTCATGGTGCCGCCCGTCGAGCCGCCCGAGCACTGCAGCGCGATAGCAGCAGCTGTGCGAGTACCCGTGACGCCGAAGCCCGTCGTCGCAGCGTCGCCGGAGGCGACGATGTTGAATTTCACCTGCCACCTCTTCACTGCCGCCTCGGTAAGCGACCCGTAGTAGCCCGAGACCAGTCCTTCTGGGTAGATGCTTGGGTCTGCCGCGAGGAATTGCTGGAGCCGAGAGACATCATCCCCTGTCGAGCCGAGTTTCAAGACACGGCCGATATTCGGGCATGGTGCAGATCCGACGACAGTTGTGCCACCCGTGGTCGTACCGCCTGACTGCGCAGCGAGCTGCGCCTGCAGCGCCGCGATCTGCTGAAGCAGGGTTTCTGCTTGCTGCGCGAGCTGTTCCGCGCTCTGCGCATTGGAGATGAGAGGGATGCTGGTAAATACGACGAAAAGCGCTATAGCGCGAAGCAGGTTTCTCATGTAAGGCATTGTCGCACGGGCTCACTCCGCCGCAACGCGCACTGTGCACAGATTATGAAGCGAGTTCTTTGAGCGCTTCGAGCGCGTACCATTGGATATCGGCCTTGATGCCTATCTCGTTGGCTTCGACTTCTTCCCTGGTCATCCAGCGCCATTCGTCCGACTCCTTCTCCGCGACGACCGCATCGGACGACGCCTTGCCGAAATACACGAGGGCGATGTGCTCGTGGCCAGCAGTGCCAATGTTGTGT
>CBIMKN010000098.1:0-1694 GCA_966244515.1 uncultured bacterium | reverse complement strand
GCGTCGCCTTGACGTTGGCGCGCGAGATGACGCGTCCGCCCGCGGCAGCCTGGATGGCAACATCGAAGAGCTGACGGGGAATCAACTCCTTGAGGCGCGTGATCAGGCGCTGACCTTTATGGTATGCATCCTTCTCATGGACAATAGCCGCCAGTGCGTCGACCGGCTCGCCGTTGACCAGGATCTCCAGCTTCTGCAATTTATCGGGGCGATATTCGAGGAATTGATAATCGAGCGAGGCATAGCCTTTTGTGCGCGATTTCAAATCATCGAAGAAATCCACAATGATTTCGGAGAGTGGGATTTCGTAATCAAGCTGGACGCGATGCGGAGCAGGATATTCTTGTTGCTTGAAGATGCCGCGGCGTTTCGTGACCAGTTCCATGATGGGACCGTAATATTCGGTCGGCGTGATGATCTCGATCGTCATCCACGGCTCGCGGATTTCGAGGATGCCTTCATCGGGAAGTTCTGCCGGCGAGTCTACCGTAATGACTTCTTCGTTGAGTTTCACCACTTCATATTCCACCGATGGCGCGGTGAAGAGCACATCGAGATCATATTCACGCTCGATCCGTTCCTGGATGATCTCCATGTGGAAGAGACCGAGGAAACCGGCACGGAAGCCAAATCCCAGTGCCTGGGAGGTTTCGGGCTGGAAGGTCAGCGAGGCGTCATTGAGCTGTAGCTTGTCGAGGGCGTCGCGCAGCTCGGGGTAATCATCTGCTTCGACGGGATAGATGCCCGCGAAGACCATTGGCTTGGGGGTACGGTATCCGGGCAGCGGCTCCGCTGCAGGAGCGGCTGTTCTTGTGATCGTATCGCCCACGCGACACTCGTGCACGGTCTTGAATCCCGTGGCAATGTATCCCACTTCGCCGGAGCCCAGCGCTTGGACAGGCTTCATCCCCGGGGCGAAGATACCAATCTCGACAGGCTTCATATCTGCGCCGGTTGCAAATAGATGCAATATATCGGTCGATTTGAATGAGCCTTCGAAGACACGAATGTAGGCGATCACACCTTTATACGAGTCGTAATGCGAATCAAAGATCAGGGCGCGCAGGGGCGCAGTATCCGCATCCTTCGGGGGCGGGACGCGCGTCACGATCGCTTCGAGGATCTGGTCCACGTTGATGCCTTCTTTGGCAGAGACTTGAATCACATCGAGCGGATCGATGCCAAGCAATGAGCCGACATCTTCCGCTACTTCGTCGGGCCGCGCCGAGGGCAGGTCAATTTTGTTGATGACAGGAATGATCGTCAGGTCCGCATCGAGCGCCTGGTAGAGATTTGCCAAAGTCTGCGCTTCGATCCCCTGCGTCGCATCCACGACCAGTACCGCGCCTTCACAGGCTTTCAGGGCGCGACTGACCTCGTAGCCAAAGTCCACGTGACCGGGGGTGTCGATCAGGTTGATCTCGTACTTTTGATTGTCCTTGGCGGTGTAATACATGCGCACCGCCGAGGCTTTGATCGTGACGCCTTTTTCGCGTTCGAGATCCATGGTGTCGAGCATTTGCTCGCTCATGTCGCGTTCCGAGATCGTGCCGGTCAACTGAAGCAGGCGGTCAGCGAGGGTTGATTTGCCATGGTCAACATGGGCTATGATACAAAAATTTCGAATGTGGTCGGTCATATGCGGGAGAAAGTATAACCGAGAATTTGCCCCCTCTGCCTCACCTGCACTTGCG
>CBIMKN010000097.1:0-1694 GCA_966244515.1 uncultured bacterium | reverse complement strand
GGGAGCAGATCGTACACACCCGCCATTTCTTTATGGATAAAGCCAGCGCGAATGAGGAGCTGCGCGTTTTTCGAGACCTCGTCCTTGGGTGCTTCCTTGCGTGTTTTAGTGAAGAGCTGTGATTGGCGCATGTGAGCCATATTCTAGCGCATATCTGAGGATGACCCCTTGACACTGTGCCGCTTTCATTTCGGCACTTGACTTTACAGCTCAGTTCGCGTAATCTCCACGGACCTGTTTTCACTCGAGGGGATACAAGATGAGTACAGGTTTCTTTGCTGGACTCTCCGAAGAGGCCGGCGTGAGTTCTTTCGATTCGCTTCCGCAGTCGATGCGCGTACATCAGGTGACCAACCCGTCCGGACCTGTCATCGCGCAGGCGATGCAGCAGCACGGTGCGGGCACTTCGCACAAGGTCTCTGGCAATGTCGGATTCCCGAAGCCGAGCGGATTCGCTGGCCCGACCGTGACGAAGCGTTACTAGACAAAGTCGTCCCCACTCTGGGAGGAAACGCCTATAAAAAAGGCGAGCACAGGGGACGCAATGGTCGGCAGACACCGCGCTGCCGACCATTTTCTTTTTTATAGAAGTTTCAAAATATCGTGGTACGTCACCGTCACCATGAGCATAATAATGAGTGCGATGCCAAGAGCATTAAGGATTTGCATTACGAGCTTCGGCGCCTCTCGACGCATGAGCGCCTCGATCCCGACTACCACGAGCCTTCCCCCATCGAGCGCCGGGATCGGTATTAGATTGATGATCGCGAGATTGACTGATATGAAGGCCGCGAGCGAGAGCACGTAACCCCAACCATTTTGAGACGCTTCGCCGACAGCACCTACGATCCCTACGGGGCCTGTGACATTTTGTAGATCGGGTGCGCCGCGAAGAGCGCTCTTGATGATGTCCCAGAGCCCGCTCACCGAGATACGGAGTGTATTGTATGTGCTAATAGTCGCGGCATGCATCGCGTCACTGAGCGGGAGTGCCTCAGCCGTCACGATAGCAAGACCGAGGCCGACTGCGGGTCTGCCCGCAGAATCGGATATCACGGCGTGAGCAGGCCGAACAACAGCGCTTGATGTGGCACCGGCCCGTACATACTCGACGGTGATATCTTCACCGCCTCTATCGCTCACGAACGCGACCACACCATCGGGAGTTAGCTGAGCGGCGTTGCCTTCAGAATCTCGCACGTCGAGCACTTCATCACCTGGCTTGATGCCGCCCGCATCCGCCGGAGAGCCCAGAACCACATCCGTAACCAGCAATTGGCCGTTTACTGCATTCTGATCAGCGGTGACATGCAGAATGCCGGCGGTGTACGCCCCGGTAAAGAGCACCCAGGCGATGATCATGTTGGCCGTCACGCCCGCGACGAGAATGATCGCCTGCTTCCACCGCGGCGAGTCTATGAAGCTGCCTTTCCCGTGCTCGCTGCCCTCCTCTTCGCCGAAAAGCTTCACGAAACCGCCGAATGGCAGCCAATTGATCGTGTATTCGGTGCCGCCCCATGTACCAAAGGTAAAGGCACGCGGCGGGAATCCTACGCCGAACTCGCGCACCTTAACGCCAAAGATCTTGGCGGCGAGAAAATGTCCGAATTCGTGTGCAACAATAAGCAGCACGAGTATCGCGATCACGAGGAGCGCAGTCATAGACTAGCTCGACATCTCCTTCTCTTTTGATT
>CBIMKN010000096.1:0-1901 GCA_966244515.1 uncultured bacterium | reverse complement strand
CCTCGGTGTATGAGGTGTCGTACGGGATAGTAATCACGCGCTCAGGATCGAGGACTTCAGATACCGCGAGCGCAAGCGGGACTTTGGTCAGTGATGCAAGCGGGAGCTGAGTGTCCGCGTTCTTTTCAAAAAGCACTTTGCCGGTGTTGAGCTCTATCACTATCGCCGCATCCGCCTGAAGATGGATGCCATCGAATGGGCTCGGCACGTCCGTAGCAGCAGCGGCAGCTGCTTGAGAATCGGCGATCGGGAGACCCTGAAAGTACGCAAAAACAAACAAAAAAACAGCGACGCCTATCAGCGCGAGTGTGAGCGCACCATAGAGGTGCTGTCGGCTAGACGGCGTTTCGGGTACCTCAAGAGGCTGCGGGCTCGGTATTTCCGGTGGCATGGTCTTCTCCTGCGAACGGACCTGCCTTCTCCTCGAATGCGGCCAATTCGCTGGATATTTTAGCATAATCAGGCAGCTCGCGCGCGTCCTTCACACCGAGATGAGCGAGGAGTTCGACGGTCGGCTGGTAGAGATACTCGCGTGCATCCTTCGGGTTTGGAATGCGCTCCAGGAGACCTCTCGCAGCGAGCATGCGGATGGTCCACGAAGTGTTCACACCGCGGATGTAATCGATCTCCGCGCGTGTCGAGGGACCGCGATATAGGATGATCGAAAGCACCTCTAGACCCGCATCGCCGATCTCTTTGCCGAGTTCGCGCTCGAACGCAGCCTGCACAGTCGGCGCTGCTTCCGGTGCGACGGCGAGGGCTATATCTTGGGCCGTCGCAATAACGCAGGTGGCGCTGCCCTCCCTCCGCTTCGAGAGCTCAGTGACTGCAGCGGCGAGTTCCTCAGCGGTGCATTCAAGCAGTTGGCACAGCTTTTTGCGCGCGATAGGTCCCCCTTCGCTAAAAAGGAGCGCTTCCAGTCGTGTCGCTGTGTCTGGTGCCGTCATAAGTGTCTATACGCCGTATCGCGGTACGCCGGTCGATTCGATCTCTATCGTGATGTCTTCGAAAAGCCGCTCTTGAGTCACGCTCGCGGAGCCAGAACGTACAAGTTCAAGCATAGCAAGAAAATACACGATCATATCCCCTTTTTCGTGCGATTTCGTGAGTTCTTTGAAGCTCGCTTTGAATGCGCTATTCAAGCGCTGTTTGAGACTCACGATCACGTCTTCAAGTGCGAGCACAGGAGCGACGGCAGCCTTGGCGAGATTCTCGGGTTTCGGCAGCAGATTGATGAGTCGCTCAGCCGCGCGAAATATATTCTGCACGTTCGATTCAGCAGGTGAAAAGACCGGCGGGCGCATAGGCGCTTTGCGCGGCAGGTATAACGGCGCCCTGCCCCACTCTTTCTTGAGGAGTTTCGATGCCTTGCGGAATATCGCATAACGAGCAAGACGCCGCTCTAGCTCCTCGACAGACTCGCGCTCTTCTTCAGAGAGCGTGAGACTCGGCAACAGCGAGCGCGATTTGATGAGGAGCAGCGTGGAGGCGACAAGAATGAATTGTGATGTCTCCGCAAGCGGAAGTTCCGGTAGTCTCTCGACATATGCGAGATATGCGTCGGCCACTTGCGCGAGAGAGATGTCGGAGATCGACATTTTGCGCGCCTCTATGAGATCGAGCAGTGCCTCGAGCGGACCCTGGAAGCTGCTTGTCTCTATGTTGAAGCGATCCATCATGATGCATCAGGCAAACCCTCATCGGAGAGGAGGCCATCGATGCGATGCATATCACGCGGGAACATCGTCGCTTCGCGAACATTCTTAAGACCGAGGATCTGCATGGTCATACGTTCTGCGCCGAAGGCAAACCCTCCTTCAGGCGGCGCGCCGTAGCGGAAGGCTTCAAGGAACATCTCGATCTTCTTCGGGTCCATGCCCCACATGCCGACATGATCCATC
>CBIMKN010000095.1:0-1974 GCA_966244515.1 uncultured bacterium | reverse complement strand
GTTCCATCGTCAGGCGCGTGCGTCACGGGATCTGCGGTCGGAGCTCGACGTCATTCTCTCGAGATACAAGGGGCAGCAGGTTTCGTTCCACGTCGAGTACGAGCCCATCGTCCAGGCGTCGGCGAGCGGCAAGACGCACAGCGATCGCCGACCGGTGGCAGCGGTCAACGAAGGCCTTCGCATGCTCTTGCCACTCATCGAGAAGTACAAGATCAAGGCCAAGCTCTGCCACTGGTCTACCGGGGGAGAGAGCTTCGAGATGATCGCGGAGTATCGCAAGCGCGGGTGCGATATCGTCCTTGAGGTCTCACCGCTCCACCTCCTCTTCGACACATCGATGACCGATCTCGACCCGTCGCTCTGGACCAAGATCCAGATGAATCCGGCGATCCAGGGTCCAGAGCATCGCAAAGCGCTCATCGATGGACTGCGCAGCGGCTTCATTCAGTTCATCGCGACAGACCATGCCCCGCATACAGAGGAGGAGAAATACTCGGCGTTCGCTAAATTCCAGGCGCAGTATCCGGGTATGAGCAACAAAGACATCGCCGCGGAGATCAAAAAGAAGGACGAAAACCTCTTTTTCAGCACATGCTGTGAGAATAATCACAGCGGCGCACCGTGGCTCGATACGTATGCACTCGTTACGACATGGCTCATGCGCGAGAATGGATTCACCCCGCAGGATATTGCGCGTGTAAGCGCGTACATGCCGGGGAAATTCGTGAATCCGCATCTCAAGAAGCAGTTCCCGAAGAAGAAATTCGGCAAAGGATTCGGCGAGATCAAGAAAGGATTCATGGGCTCGCTCACGGTGCTCAATACCAAGACGCAGACGCTCGTGAAGCGCGAAGACCTCAAGACTAAAGTCGGCTGGTCGCCGCTTCAGGGAAGAGTCTTGCCCGGCTCGATCGAGGCCGTATTCATCGGAGGTAAAAAACAATAACCATGAAAAAACAGGACACTGCAAAGAAGGCGATAGCGTTGCACAAGAAGCTTGGCGGCAAGATCCGGATCGTACCGGCCGCACCGGTCCGCAATAGAGCGGACCTCGCGCTCGTGTATACGCCGGGCGTGGCAGCCGTATCGTCTCTCGTCGCGAAGGATCATAAGAAGGCGCGCGAATACACGATGAAGGGTCGCACGGTGGCAGTCGTATCCGACGGCTCGGCGGTCCTCGGTCTCGGCAACATCGGCGCGCTCGGCGCACTTCCCGTGATGGAAGGCAAGGCAGCGCTCTTCAAGACGTTCGCGGATGTCGATGCCGTGCCGATCGTTCTCGATACGCAGAATGCCGATGAGATCGTGGATACGGTGCTCCGCATCGCGCCGGCATTCGGCGGCATCAATCTCGAGGACATTGCCGCGCCAAAATGCTTCGACATAGAACGTCGTATCGTCGATGCGCTCGATATTCCTGTGATGCACGATGACCAGCACGGCACCGCTGTCGTGGTGCTCGCCGGGCTCATCAACGCTGCCAAAGTAGTCGGCAAAAAACTCGATCAGTGCACTATCGTCGTCGCTGGCGTCGGCTCAGCAGGGGTCGCTACGATGAAGCTCGTACATACCTATGCGAAAAAGGCGAACATTCTTGCAGTCGACAGCAAAGGCATCGTCGGCAAGCATCGCGACGACCTCAATGCGATAAAGAAACAGTTGATCGATAGTGGTGTCATCGACGGCAGCAAAGAGGGAAGTATCGCCGACGCGCTCGTAGACGCAGACATCTTCCTCGGCGTTTCGCAGCCGAACACAGTGACTGCCGCGATGGTGCGCAGTATGGCAAAAGATCCGATCGTCTTCGCTATGGCGAATCCGACACCGGAGATCATGCCCGACGAAGCGAAGCGGGGTGGCGCAAAAGTGATCGCCACCGGACGATCCGATTTCCCGAATCAGATCAACAACTCGCTCGCATTTCCCGGGATCTTTCGCGGAGCGTTAAATTGCCGCGCATCGCGTATCAACGAA
>CBIMKN010000094.1:0-2099 GCA_966244515.1 uncultured bacterium | reverse complement strand
CATTACACGGGGGTTCATCATCGGCCCCGCAATTCTCTACATCTACGCGGCCGAATATTTCCATCGTGCTGCGTACGACTGGATATTCGCGCCCGATCTTGCCCCGCGCTTCTGGGCCTTCGCGCTCGTGATCCTCGGCATCATCACCGAGTGGCTCGACGGGAAGCTCGCACGCGCATTTCAGCACTACGGCTGGGAGAGCAAGTTCGGGCGCGATCTCGACCCTGCCGCGGATAAGTCATTCGCGTTCTGCGTCTTGGGCGCGGTGCTGCTGTGCGGCGGGTTGGATTGGTATCTGCTCTACCTCATACCGCCGACCTTGTGGGTGATCGTGTACTCGTTCCGCACCAGCCGGATGCGCTGGCGCGGCGAGATCAAGTTCCCCAACTGGGAGGCCAAGGTGAAGACCGCGATCCTCATGGGGGCGAAGGTGGTGGCGATCGGCGGATTCTTCCTCGAAGAGCTGCTGCTCGACCCTTTCATCATGCGGCAGACGATCGACATCCGCGGCTGGCCGCTCTACGCAGCCGCAGCGCTCGTCGGCGTCACGGCGATCCTCTGCGAAGCCGCAATGACGAAATATCTGCAGACTTCGCGCACAATGCAACCTGCCGAGTGAGCACTTGGCACACAAAAAAGCGAACGCGGCCCGATCGGGCCGCGTTGTCTTTTTTGTGCGCACTCGCGTCAGCGAGCAAGCCTCACCAGATACGACGAGATGCACGCATCCTCGTCCTTGCATGGTGTCTCGATCACAAGATCAGGTTTGAGTCCCACGCCTTGCACTTTGGCGCCAGCGGCTTTCCATTCCCCGCATGTGACCTTCACCGAGACAGCGATAGCGCCGGCAGCTTGGACCCGACGGCACTGCACGATCGCTTTGCCATAGGTCGTCTCGCCGACGATCATGCTGTGCATCGGATTCAGCTCGTAGCGGATGCTCGAAGCCATCCACTCCGCAGCTGAAGCCGTACCGCGATCGACGAGAAGGAGCGTCGGGATGCCGGCAAAGTTACCGGACCTCGATGTGATCTGCTCATCAGCCCACTCGTCGGTGAATTCCCCGATCAAGTACTTGATCCCCGGCCTGGGCGAGAAGTACGTATCGAGGATCGTGCGCAGCTCGTCGATGTGGCCGCCGTCGTTGCCTCGCAGGTCGATAGCGATCGAGAGGACCCGTCGCATCTCGATCTCTGGCACACGACCGATAGCCTTGTCGAAGAGCTCGCTCGTCCCGATATCGAAGGATTCGATCCGAACGTAAAGCGTCTCGCGGATCACCTTCGCGCTCACACCTTTACGCGCGTCGCCCTGCGGTTGGAACGCCGGGTCGAGCCACGAGTACTTGTCGAGGCACGACTTATCGTGCATAAGCACTTCAACCGGTCGCAGGGTTTGGACGGTCGGCATCCCGCTGATGCGCGAAAGCTCTGTGCGGAGCAAGTCGGCGCATTCGTGCTTCTTCGCTTCGGGCAAAAAAGCAGTGCGTGAATACAGATCGAGGTAGGTATCGACGAGCGTCTGCTGCGTTGCATCTGCGCTCCCCGCGAGGAGTGCGCAGATACCAATCGTGGCTATCGTGAAGCGCATCGCCTCTCTCCTTTTTGCATCCTTTTGGGGCCACCATGGCCCTGTCTTTTTGCATCAAAGCGCAACAGTAGGAAATGGCAAGTACTTTATCCGACCGCGACTTCATGAGGAAAGAGGCTAGTCGAGCAGGCCCATGCGGTAGATGTCGAAGCTATTTTCTCCCTCAAACATGTCCGACGGATTGGGAAGGAATTTGCGCTCGCGCATGATCTCTTCCGTCGCGTCGTTGATAAGCCGGTGGAATACCTCGAATTCGTGCCCATGCTTGGAGAAATCGATCACGTAGCGGCGCAGCTGCGGAGACCCGTCGATGTTGCGCGACTTTTTGCACTCATACACGAGAAATCTCCGTACCGGCTTCCCGTACTTCTGCTGCACGGTGTAGTAGTTGAAGATCGCCTGCATCACAAAGAGCGTCTTTTGATGTTTTTGCTTGCTGAACGTGTCGACGAATTTGTGATCGACGATATCGAGCGCCTCTTTATCCACCTTGGAGACGATGACGAGAT
>CBIMKN010000093.1:0-2109 GCA_966244515.1 uncultured bacterium | reverse complement strand
CAGCGGCATCTTCGCGTGCACTGCCGTTTTTCCATCAGGGAGCGTCTCAGTGTCGCCAACTTCAGCCTCATGGTCATAGAGAAGCTGCGCGATACCACCGAGGTATTCCGGCGGAGAGATCACTGTAATGTCCGACCACATCTCTCGGACTCGCTTCGCGACACCATCATCTGGGAATCTCGCGGGTGAATAGACCTCCTCAACAGTGCCGTCGGTATGGGTAACTTCGTACACGGTCGTCGGCATAGTGACTACGAGATCGAGTGTGAATTCGCGCCTGAGCCTTTCGATCACGATCTCAAGATGGAGCATGCCGAGAAATCCGCATCGAAAACCCTTGCCCATAATGCCGGAGGACTCCTCTTCATAGGAAAGCGAGGAATCAGATAATCGCAATCTCTCCAACGACTGCCTCAAAAGCGGTAGATCGTCCTGGCTCTCCGGGTACACAGATGCCCAAATGACCGGTGTCGGTGAACGATAGCCATGGAGCGCAGGCGCAGGATTCTTCGCTGAAGTCACCGTATCGCCGACGGACGCGATGCCCGGCTTTTTGATGCCAGTGACGATATAGCCGATCTCTCCTTCCGTGAGGGTCTCGCGCGGATTCTCGTCGGGCTTGAGTACGCCCACCTCAAGGGCGTTGAACTGTGCGTTCGCGGCCACGAGTTTGAGCGTATCTCCTCGCGTGATAGTGCCGCCGAATACGCGGCAGTAAATGATCACGCCGCGGTGGTCGGAGTAGCCGAAATCGAAAACGAGAGACTGTGCAGCGCCGCTCCCCCTTGGCGGCGGCACTCTCTCTACGATGGCATCGAGTACGTCCGCGACTCCCTGTCCTGTCTTGCCTGAAGCTGGCAGCACGTCCTCTTCCTTGCAATTCAAAAGCATCGCGAGCTCACTCGTGATGTCACTTACGCGCGCTGCAGGCGCGTCGATCTTGGAGACGACAGGGATAATCACGAGGCCGAGTTCCTTAGCAACGGAGAGCACGGAGAGCGTCTGCGCTTCCACTCCCTGTGTAGAGTCGACAAGCAGGACCACACCCTCTACCGCGGTGAGTGCTCTGGATACCTCATAGGAAAAGTCTACGTGGCCCGGGGTATCGATCAGATTGATGACATACTCTTTTCCATCTTTTTGCCAGTTCATACGGACCGGCTGCATCTTGATCGTAATGCCGCGTTCGCGTTCAAGATCCATGCGGTCGAGCACTTGGTCCTGCATGCGTCTTGGCTCGATCGTATGCGTGATCTCCAGCATGCGATCGGCGAGCGTCGATTTGCCGTGGTCGATGTGCGCGATTATTGAGAAGTTCCGTATATTGGCCGCCATGAAGAGCTATCCTAGCAAATAACACCACGTCGCGCTTCCTGTAGAAAAGCGATTACTCTTCGGCCGATGATACGAGAACGACCTCTTCTTTCGGTTGCTCCCGCCAAAGCCGAGCCCTCACTGATGCGAAGGTCTCTGCGTATTCGCGACTACCGAGCAGCAGGTACGCGAGCCCGCCTGCGCAGATGCCTATCAGGCCGCCTCCGAGCCCAGTGAGAAAGACCGATAGTGTCGATGTCGTATCAGCGATGACGCCGATGAGCATGAGTCCGAGATAGGCGGCAACGGCTGCGGCGACCGAAGCGACCATGCTCTCGAATACGGCACCGCGGATCTGCGCAATGAAGCCGCGGAACCTGTGCTCAAAGAGCACCGCCATGATCGCAGTGCCGACGATTGAGGAGAGCGCGAACGCAAATGCAAGTCCGAGCACGGCAGTGCCGGGCAGATCCTCGACGCGCAACATTCTTTCTATATAGACAAGAATTTCCGGCTGCGAGAGCGCTCCGAGGAAAAATGCGGCGAGCGCAAGCGTAAAGAGTGCCATGCCAGCCGAAATCAAGAACGGCACAAATGTTCTACCCGCGGCGTAATACCCGCGCACGAGGAGCAGCATAATGCCTTGGCTCACTAAAGAGAACGACAGAAGCGCGAAGGCAGCTGCGGTCAGCCTGGTGTCAGTCCAGTCGAAGGCGCCGCTGCCGAGGATCACGCGCACGATGTACGCGCGGAGTACGAGTATGAGAGCACTCGCAGGCAGCGACCAGAAAAATA
>CBIMKN010000092.1:0-2237 GCA_966244515.1 uncultured bacterium | reverse complement strand
CCCGCGATTGCCGCCGACCATCGACGGTGACGCCGAGAGCAGGAAGAATTGCTTTCCGGCCATATAACGAGCCTCAAGTCGGATAGGGGCAAGGAGGCTGCGCTGCGCGAGCAATACAGCGTAGGGAGAGAGGGGGAGGGCCTCATCGTGCTTGTGGAACCCGACCAGCCCACTCCGACGCCGCAAGAGAGCACTATGAGGCAATGGGTGCGCAAAATAGTGCCTTTTTGGTGAAATTGTGCGGGTACGGGGAATCGAACCCCGATCTAATGCTTGGGAAGCATTCGTTCTACCACTAAACTATACCCGCTGGCTATCCACTCACTCGTGGAATGCTGCATATGATATACTGACTTTCCTTTAGAAGTAAGCGCATGACACTATGGCAGCCAAAAAAGTAGACGTAACTATTTATTCGACTCCGACGTGCCACTTCTGCCACATGGCGAAGGAATTTTTTGATGCAAACGGCGTCGCCTACACCGACTACAACGTCGCGAGCGACCTCGAGAAGCGCAAGGAAATGATCGAGAAGAGCGGTCAGATGGGCGTGCCGGTCATTGATGTCGGCGGCACCTATGTCGTCGGTTTTGATGAGATGCGCCTGCGTGATCTCCTCGAAGTTAAGTAGTTTCTTCTTCTCAAAACGACCGCGAAAGCGGTCGTTTTGTTATGGCGGCGAGCGCCGGCTTGCAATTTCCAACTTGGTGCCCCCGGCAGGAATCTCCCTCGAACAAAGCACCGCCGTCGCGGTGCTTCGTTCTGGGCACCGGTTTGTCGGCCTCGTCTGCTGACTCGGCATCGTCAAACCGTTCGATTCCTGAGGCACGCATGCGTGCTCCAAAGGCCCCGCTACGCGGTGCCCCTGGCAGGAATCGAACCCACATCTCTCCCTTAGGACGGGATTGCTCTATCCATTGAGCTACAGGGGCAGTTGCGACACTGTACCACAGTGCATGCTAGGATTTCACCCATGCCTTGGCAGGATATCGTGATCTCGCTCGGCCAGTGGGCCATGACCATAGCGCTCATCCCATCTCTCTTGGGTCGTCACAAGCCCGCGGTCTCGTCGAGCATCATGACGGGTTCTCTGATTGCGATGTTCGGCTTCACCTACGGCACGCTTGGACTTTGGAGTTCGGTGATCTCGTCGGGCGTATGTGCGATCGCGTGGTACATCCTCGCATGGCAGGGGTGGCGCGCTCGCAGGAAGGACTGAGTGATACAATCTCCATATGGATCACGATGAGATGCTGAAAGAGACGTATCGACTCACGCAGGAGAACAACCGCATTTTGCGCTCCATGAAGCGCAATGCCTTTTGGGGCGGGCTTATACGCCTCATCATCTACGCCGCGCTTCTTCTTATACCCGCATGGTTCTACTTTACGTATATGGCGCCCGTCGTGGAGCAAATGATGCAGACGGTGCAGGAGATCCAGGGTACAGGCGCAAAAGCACAGGCGCAGTTCACGAGCCTCCAAGACGCTTGGAAACAATTCCAGGAGAAGCTGAAGTCATCGCAGCCCGCGCAGCAATAAAGGTTTGAGAAAACCGTTTCGCCAGGTATATTGTTTCGCGTAGCCGAGGTAGCTCAGTTGGTAGAGCATTCGCCTGAAGAGCGAAGGGTCACCAGTTCGATCCTGGTCCTCGGCACCAAAATTAGAGCCCGAGCGTAAAGGTCATCGCGCTGCCTGCGGGACGCATCCAGGCCGACGTGTCGAGCTTAATCTCGTGCGTCTTGCCCAGCTCGCGGTATTTGATGGCATTGTTCTCTAGAGCGTAGTCGAAAAGTTTTCTCGTGAGCTCTACGTCCTTGAGACAGTACTGGCGCACCTTGTCGATCTCTCCGGCCTTCCACCATTGCACGGATTGCGATCCGTGGCCGCTCTTCTTAGCGCCGAGCGTGCCTTCCGCGATCGCATCGAGGCGCAGCCTGCGGCCAAACGTCTTGTATACCTCGGCCATGATGTCGAGGCTCTTTATCTTCGTGAGATCGCCCGGGTAGTACTTGTTCAAGAGGGGGATATCGAAATGATCAGAATTGTAGCCCACGAGCACGTCGGTGCGCTCGAGGATCGGCCAGAGCTTCGGCAGCTCTGGTTCTAGATAGCTCGAGTACGAGTCGGTCTCTGAATCATGTATGCAGACGATGGCTATCGAGAGATCGGCGGGGTTGGATGAACCGGTATCGGTAATCCAATTCGCGGTCTCGATATCAAACGTCACTACGCGCA
>CBIMKN010000091.1:0-2305 GCA_966244515.1 uncultured bacterium | reverse complement strand
ATGCTTCGGCGCCTGACTCCCCGGCTGCCGTACGCTCTATCGGCGAATCGGCAGGTCTCGCGTGCTCCGCTGGCTGTGCAGCTGCGGCTTCGCGACGCGTCGACGCCGCGCTCGCCCTGCGAGCGAGTACTGTTTCCTCATCGATCGCATGAAATGCGCCGTCCCGGTATTCGTGCCATCCGCCCGGGAAACGGTGCACGCCGCCATCTTGTATGGTCAGTACATATTTTTGAAAACCCGGGCTCGGCCTATCGAATACGGCCGCACTCTTGCCAGGGAGATTCCAGTACGGGACGTCGCCGACCGAACCGTCGGGCCTGCCGAGCATCTCCTTCGCCTCTTTGTGCGTGGCCGCAGCCTCAACAAATGGGGGCATGTCTTTCCCTGACGTGCCGTTGATATGCGCGCCATTTTTCTCCAAGAGGTCCTTGAAGTCGCGGATGTCTTTCTCGGGGAGAGAATTTTCGGCGACTTGATACATGAATGTCGCATCGGCGCCCTTCTCGACGCGATCGAAAAATATCCGCGCCGCCTCTTTGAGGCGAGCCTGCTTTTTTTCAGCGCTCTCGGGAGACTGCTCGGGTTTCGCCTCGCCCCTCCTTACCTCTCGCCGCTCTTTCTTTGCCGCATTCTTGCCCCTCTCCGCTGCGGCCTGCCGCTCTTGCACGAACGACTTGAATCGCGGGTAATCGGCGTTGCTGATGAGGCCGCGCGATGCGAGCGGGATCTGATCCTCCTGCGGCGTACCGGTACGCCGGAGTTCTTGAAACACCGTGTATGCTCTCTCGAACGACTCGGGAATGGCATTCGGATCATCTTTCGGTGTCTCTGTTGTCGGCTCTTCAGGCACGGCGAGACCTTCAAGCCCGCGCAACAATTCTTCCTCTGTCATGCGCTCGGATTCTTTGTGCGCCGTATCGCCCTCTGCGGCTCGCAGAAATCCAGTACTTACCAAATGTGCGTCGAGTGCCACCGTACGACGCTGGAACTCGTCTGCATCGCGCAGATCAAGCGACATTTTCGAGCCTAGCAGCGCCTCCTCTCTCGAGCGGCGGGTGCGTATATCCGCGTATTTCGTGAGCGCTTCCGCGAATCCCTCTGCATCTTCAAGACGCGACTCGCCGGCTCCAAAACTCTTCACCGCATCAAAAAGCTCCTTCTTGTACGCCTTTTCGGCCTTTCCTTTCGGACGCTCACGATATGCTGCTGGCTGCGCATCCGGCGATGGGGCTCCTCCCTCATTTTCTGGCGCGCGAGCGATATGCTCATGAGGATGTCGCCATGATTCGCGCATAGATGAAGAAATTGTAACACCCGCACACAGAGAAACGCGCGCTATAATGGCTGCGTGACGACCTCATTCAACGACAAGAAGGCCGACGAGCGGCTCGAAGAGCTGCGCAAGCGCGAAGAAGAGCAGCTCGCGCAGATGCTCGCGCAGAAGTACGGCGTCGAGTACGCCGATCTCACGAGCAGCTCCATAGATACCGACGCGCTCAGACTCGTACCCGAAGATGAGGCGCGCGCGACCGAGGTGGCCCCCTTCCGCAAGGTCAACAAGATCATCTTCATCGGCATGCGCGCACCGGAGAGGCCAGATTCGCTCAAGACCATCCAGGCCGTCGAGCGCCTCGGCTACGAGGTGAGGCGCTTCATCGTCTCGCAGGCATCGCTCGAGCATGCATGGGACCGCTACCACGACCTCTCCTTCGCCACGGAGACCGAAGCTGGTGTGCTTACACTCTCCAACGAGACCATCCAGCAGATGCTCGATAAGCTCAAGACGCTCAACGACGTGAAGACGGAGATCGCGAGCCATCAAGGCAGCAAGGACGCGCACCGCGTCTCCCGCATACTCGAGATCGTCATGGCCGGTTCGCTCTCGCTCGGCGCCAGCGACGTGCACCTTGAGCCTGAAGAGGAGGGCGTGCGCATGCGCTATCGTCTCGACGGCGTGCTCGTCGAGGTCCTCATGTTCGACGCCGCGACGTACGCGCTCATCTCGAGCCGCCTCAAGCTGCTCTCTGGTCTCAAGCTCAATATAAAGAACGCTGCGCAAGACGGTCGCTTCTCGATCGTCGTCGGCGGCAAAGAAGTGGAAATACGTACCAGCGTGCTCCCCGGCTCGTACGCCGAGACGATCGTCATGCGTATTCTCGATCCGCAAACCATCGCGCTCCCCATGGAAGCCCTCGGCTTCGACAAATACCTCATGGAGATCTTCAATAAAGAGATCCAAAAGCCCAACGGCATGATCCTCAACATCGCCGCCTACCACTTCGCCGCCCTCGACGATGCCGATGCG
>CBIMKN010000090.1:0-2437 GCA_966244515.1 uncultured bacterium | reverse complement strand
TGAAACGAGCTTGCAGTCAGCAGGATGCAGATTAGAAAGCGTGTTAGGATTCGGTGCTAACGGGCCGTCGTATACCGGTAGTACGGCCAGAGAGCGGACCTGCCTATTTTCGGGGCGTAGTATACCGGTAGTACGCTTGCTTTGGGAGCAAGTAGACCGAGTTCGATTCTCGGCGCCCCGAAAATGAGCAGGTCTGGAAAAAGCGACTGGGTCAAGTCACGGGTCGTTTTCTGGTGAAAACGCCCGCGACCCCGCCTCGCGCCGTCGCGCTGCGGCCCTTGCGACCACCCCATCGGTCGCAAGCCCAGCGGCCCGACCAGTGTATATAGGACATGCACGTCCTATATGTGTCCTATAGGATCTGCTCGTAGAGCCGGCAGCGCGCGATGCGCCGCACCGGGTCCATATACACAGCCACGACGTCTATTTGATAGTCTTGATCGTCTCCCCTCTCCTGCATGTATGTTTCGACGGTCCTGATAAGCTTCTCGAGCTTCTTCGGATGGATCTGCTCCTCTGGTCTGTAGCCCTCCTTTTCACGTGAAAAGTCGTCTGATGATTCACGTGAAACAGCTTTTATCTCTACAAATCGTAGGACTCCTGCCTTCTCAGCGACAATATCTATCTCTCCCCAGGGCTTCAGGTAATTCCTCTCTCGTACAGTGAAGCCCTTGGATAGCAGGTATTTGCATGCGATGTCTTCCCCGATATTCCCGATCCTGCGCGTGGGTGAGTACTTTGCCGTCACGTACGAAGTATATGGGTTTTCACGTGAAAACCCATCTTTGGTGTTACTTAGTAACGCAGAATGTGAATTTAGTCTGAATATGACTGTCTTTAACGAAATTTTAATTCTAGGGCTTAAAACCTAGGTATTCTGCCAAGGATAAAGACAAGATTTCACGTGTAACACATGTCCTTTATCCCCATATCCACTTAGTTATCCACAGTTTTGCATATTCTAAGCCATATTTCCGCTTTACGGCGAATCGTTCCCGTATGAAGCGAAGATGAAATGTCCTATAACGCGTCTGGTTTGTCCGATAAAATGGCTTAACTGAGCCATTTTACACCACATATATTCCTTGACTGCCAGCGCAGTGACATATAGGTTGATGGCATATATATGAAACCGGCAGGGCATAGGACCTTCGTTGTCGGACTCATCTCGCTCCTCGCTTTTGCAATGCCTGCCTTTACGGCAGCGCAGGTAATAGTGCAGACATCACAAATTCTGCCACCAGGCGCGAACACTTGCCCGATCCTTACGACGCAAGGCATCGTGGCGCATGTACGCGATGGCGCACTGCACTCCTTCGACGTCACGGTCGGCAACCCGACGTACGTAGCCGTATTGGCGCAGGTGGGGGATCAGACGCTGCCATTCCGCTATATGACCCGCTTCAATCACGGTGGCGGCTTCCTGAGGCACCATGTTGATATGGACACGACGACGATACACGGCGCTATCCCAGTCACACTCACACTCCTCTCATCGCCAGCGGGCAGCCCGACGTGCATTTCTATCATCTCGTTCTCCGTAGCACCTGACGGTACGATCGTGGCACCCGGAGTATCCGGCGGCTCGGTACCGCAGACCACCGGCGGCACACCACACGTCTCCATGAAGCCGACGACGGGCGGTACGTCTCAGCAGCCGACGTCTTCATATGCGACAACATCGACCTCCACGTCGGTGAGCCCGATCGATGGGGGAGTAGTGGCTCGCCTGCAGAGCCTGTGCAAAGGCAACGGCGCACTCCAGCTCTGGTTCCTGCTTCTCGCTATCTATGTAGTCATTGCTGCACTTACAGCTCTCGCGAAGCCGCCGCTCGCGCAGAAGTCGCCGTGGGTGCCCCTCGGCCTTATCTTGGCACCGCTCGTAGTCTTGCTGTGCTTCTGGTACTTCGCCCCCACGTGCCGCGCAGCAGGCTGGATCCCGGCGGCGTCCATTATCATCGCGGTCGCAGCGCTCCTCGTAGCCTTCAGGGAACAAAATCCAGGCATCAAGGTCATCCCGCTCCCGCCGGCAAAACCCGCTGGGACCAGCGGCGCGGCAGCGAAACCGTCGACTCAAACCCCGATGGTAACGAAGGGAACTGCCTCGGACGCAAAGCCGAGCATGGCGAAAGCAAAATAATCGTTGCCGTTGAGACGGAGTACTGTATAATCCGTCGGTAATTGCGGATATGGCTTCGGTGGATGATACTTTTGCCAAGCGTACCCGGAAGAAAGGAGAGTGTACGAAGTGAGTGTTGGACAGATGCGGATATGGTTTAGTGGTAGAACGCCACCTTGCCAAGGTGGAGATCGGGGTTCGATTCCCCGTATCCGCACAGACATGAAGCGCAGCGAATGCTGTGCGGATAAGTGAAGTGCTGTGCACTTCACGACGGGGAATCGAACGGCGGAGCGAGACGAGCCAGCGGGCGAGGCC
>CBIMKN010000089.1:0-2667 GCA_966244515.1 uncultured bacterium | reverse complement strand
TGTAATGGTGAGTGCGTTGGGTACCCACCACAACGCGCGCAGCAATTCGGTACGCATTGCGGCAGCCTCCTTTTTGTTACATTTTCGAGCGTAAGACGCTCCTAATAAGGCAGCGTACGGGTCAAAAAGCGGAGGGTCAAGGCGCTACGCATCGAGCGCCGCGCACGTCGCGAGGCGGATCTTTTCGCGCGTTACAGCGCCCACGCCGGTCGATTCGGTGACATCCGGGATGCCTTGCTGCTGCTGCCAGAGGAAAACGGCACGTGAAGTCACCGGTCCGTAGAAGCCCGTGATGATGTCGTCGTAGACACCCGCGCTCGTGAGGAATCGCTGGAGCTTGCTGACCTCGTCGTCGGTCTTAGCGTCGTTCGTACCGGGGCGCAGATCGTGAGCGAGCTCGACGCAGCCAGAGACCTGCGAGTTGGCACCAAAGGTAGTGATGATGCGGCGCAGGTGCGTGATGATCTCGAGGAGGACCGCGATATGCTCCTGCGCACTCAGGCCGAGTGTCTGTGCGCGGGCATTGATATCCATGAGCTCGCTCAGGCTGCATGATTCATTGCGATCGATGCATGTCGAGGCAAACGAAAAAGACGGAGAGAAAAGTATCGTGAGGAGCGAAGCGGCGGCGAGTCGCCTCATGATCAGCGGCTGCGCACTTTGAGCTTGGTCTGGCGCTTCTTGTTGATCTTCGGGAGGCGGATCATGAGGATGCCGTGCTTCTCGCTCGCTTCAGCGAGATCGACATCGACCTCTTCGGGGAGGAGAATGGTGCGCGAGAAAGATCCCCAGTAGAGCTCTTTCTGGAAGTAATCGTCTTCCTCGACTTCCTTTTCGTCCGATCGCTGTCCTGAGATCGTGACCATCTCGCGGGTGAGCGATATATCGATAGAGGTCGGCTGCACGCCAGCGACGAGTGCCTTTACCACGATCGCATCCGGCGTCTGGTAGACGTCTACCGCGAGCTCGCCTTCCGGTTCTTCTGGAGCCCAGGTCTCCTCGCGGGTGGTTATGTGCGCATGGCGCTCATCGCCCTTGCCCTCGAGGCGGACAGGCTTCGGTGCTTCATCAAAAAAGTCGTCGTATTCTTGGTCGGAACCGGATAACTTGGAGAAGAATTTCATCATATGGATACTCGTATGATACCACTTTATTTACCCCACTTTGCAGGGCGCAGACGTTTGACGAACTCTAGGATCGCGAGGAGCAATATTACGCCGAGCCATACGAAGGCGAATGTACGGAGGAGTTCGTTCTCGTCCGTATGAAGTATAAAAAAGTTGAATGCGGCGTGCAAAAGGGACGCGAGGACAACGCCGATCGCCGTGTACCAGCGCTTCACACGCTTCTTTTCATAGAATGCAAAGCCGATCATGACGCCGATGACGGCAGAGGCAAGGATGTGCAGGAGTGTCGCGCCGACGAACCTGAGGTTGCCGGTCATGAGCGTCTGCACGAAATTCTCGCCCGCAAGCGGGGAGAGGAGAAAGAGCGTATTTTCAGCCGCGGCAAAGCCGAGCGCCACCGTCACCATATAGATCACGGGATCGATGGGCTCGTCGTCTTCGCGGCGGCGCAGCACCGTAAAGTATGCGGCGATGTATTTGCAGACTTCCTCGATAATCGACCAGAGCGTGAAGATGATCGTATTGACCGAGGCGAAGGTGATCCAGAAATACGTGTCCTGCACGTACGCGGCGACCGCTTTTTGGATCGGGATCACCACCGCGACCGTCACCATGCCGGCGAAGAACGCGAGGGCGATGAGTTTGCGAGGCTCTGGGTGGGCGCTGTCTTCTCGCCGCCAGAACCAGAGCCAGGCGAGAGCCGGCAGTACGCCGCCGCACGCAGCGGCGAGTATCACGAGCGCTTCTTGCATCGCTCCATTATACGGCCTTTTTCTATCGTGTAGGCCACGCTGCTGCCATCAGGAGATCTCGCTCTTTCGCAGGCAGTTTCTGCCATATAGCTTCAGTGACGAACGGCATCATGGGGTGGAGTGTCTTAAGCGAGATGATGAGTATCTCGTAGAGCATGCGCTGCTTTGAGCGCTTCTCGGGCGAATCGTCGCTCTTGAGCGCAGTCTTACTCTCCTCAAGGATCTGCGCTGCGAATCGATCCCACACGAAGTGATACGCGCTATCGAGTGCGAGGTCGAGTCGGAATGTGTCGATCGCCTTGGATACGGCCGCTGTCATGTCCTGAGCCTCGTTCACGAGTGCCTTGTCTGCCTCCGTCAGAATGATGGAGTTAGGATCTCCATCATCTTCATTTTGATTTTCGAGCACGAAGCGCGTGATGTTCCAGAGCTTGTTGGCGAAATTCTTGTAACCGCGCACTTTATCTTCGGAGAGCTTCAGGTCGGTTCCCGGAGCGGAGCCTGCGATGAGAGAAAGGCGCGTCGCGTCGGCGCCGTACTTCTTGATCATGTCCAAGGGATCGATGATGTTGCCGAGACTCTTCGACATCTTGCGGCCCTGGCCGTCGCGCACGAGCCCGTGGAGGTAGACTTGCCTGAAGGGGAGCTGTCCCATGTGGAAGCCCGACATGAGGACCATGCGCGCCACCCAGAAGAACAAGATGTCGTAGCCGGTCTCGAGGACTGAGGTGGGGTGGTAGGTCTTGAGATCGGGCGTCTCCTGCGGCCAGCCAAGCGTCGAGAAGGTC
>CBIMKN010000088.1:0-2722 GCA_966244515.1 uncultured bacterium | reverse complement strand
AGCACGAAATTAGTACGAGAGGTATACAATACGACCATGCCGCACAAAGAACTGACGGTCCCGTCCGTCGTTCGCGAAGTCAGCGACACGCTCAAGAAAGCGGGCTACGAAGCGTACCTTGTGGGTGGGTGCGTACGCGACCTCCTCATAGGCAAGGAACCTAAAGACTGGGACATCACCACAAATGCAAGGCCTGAGCAGATACAGGCACTCTTTTCCGACACCTTTTACGAGAACGACTTCGGCACCGTGGGCGTCGTGACGACAGCCGACGAACCGAGATACAAGGTCGTAGAGGTCACGCCGTACCGCATAGAAGGGAAGTACTCCGACGCCCGTCGCCCCGATGAGGTCGTATTCAGCGACAAGCTCGAAGATGACCTCAAGCGTCGCGATTTCACCATCAATGCCATTGCATTTGACCCATCCACTGGCGAGATCGTGGATCTGCACGAGGGGAAGGAGGATATCGCGCGCCGAGTCATCCGTACGGTAGGGGATGCGGCCGAGCGATTCGAGGAAGATGCGCTGCGTATGCTGCGTGCTATCCGTCTCTCGGCGGAGCTCGACTTCGCTATCGACGGCGCTGCGCTCAGCGCCATAGCGGCAAGAGCGATGCAGCTCGAAAAGATATCGAGCGAGCGCGTCCGCGACGAATTCTCGCGCATCCTCATGAGCCCGAGGCCGATGCAGGCGCTCTATGTAGCTCAGAAGTTGGGCGTCCTTAAGCATGTCATCCCTGCGCTCGAAGACGGCATCGGCTGCGCGCAGAATCAGGCGCACTCGTTCGATGTATTCGAACATCTCCTCAGGAGTTTGCAGCACGCAGCCGACAAAGAGTGGTCCCTTGAGGTGAGGCTCGCTGCGCTCATGCACGATATTGGGAAGCCAGCGACCCGCGAGTGGTCCGAAGAGAAGAAGGATTGGACCTTCCATGGTCACGACGTCGTCTCGGCACGCATGACCAAAAAGATCTTGGCAGATCTCAAATACCCGAAAGAGACGATCGAGAAGGTCGCGGGGCTCGTGCGGTGGCACATGTTCTTCTCAGATCCCGATCTTGTGACGCTCTCAGCGGTGAGGCGTCTTATTTCACGCGTAGGGACGGAGAATATCGAGGACCTCGTCAATCTGCGCGTCTGCGACCGCATAGGAACAGGCAGGCCCAAGGAGCATCCGTTCCGACTCCGCAAATACATGTCGATGATCGATGAAGCCATGCGCGACCCGATCTCGGTCAGCATGCTCAAGATAGACGGTGCACGTCTCAAGGAGATGAAGTTTGCACCCGGACCGAAATTTGGCTGGACGCTCCACGCACTTCTCGAAGAAGTACTCGACGAACCTTCGAAAAACACCGCTGAATACCTCGAAAACAGGGCGGTAGAGCTCATGGCAATGCCTGAAAACGAGCTCAAGGAGCTCGGAGAGCAGGGGAAAGATAAAAAAGAGGAAGCAGACAAGGCTGAAGTGGCAAAACTGCGCAAAAAGCACCACGTTTCGTAAAGAGAAATCAATCTTCTTCTCTATTTTGAGGCCTCAGGAGATGGCCGAGATCATAGGCGCGACCAAGGCGACTGGGTAGCCAAAAGAAAAATCGCCTGACGGGGTGGCCTAACCTTGTTTCTCAACAATGTGGGCCGCCTACGTCAGGCGACTTTGTATGCAATCTCTTTGTCTCTAAAAAGAGCTCGAGTTACATGTCTACAAGTACTTTTGATTCCAATGGAATACAGAGGTATTCCTTACAATTTTGTGAATGTAAGTTCTTGTACGATATGTTTCTCGTTGTTGTAGAGCAACGAGAGTTGCCAAAGATCCACCGGGGTTCATGATACTCGCTAAAGGACACGCGTAAAGGACAGTCCTGTGGATATCTCGAAGCGTGCATCTGTCCTATAGGTACCGGATGATGGAGATCGTATCTCCATCATAGGGGCGGGCTAGATATCGAGCTCTATCGACGTGGGGCAGTGATCGGAACCGAATATGTCTGGATGAATACGGGCGCGTTTCACCAGGGGAGCGAGCTCCTTGCTCACGAAGAAGTAGTCGATACGCCACCCGACATTGCGCTCTCTTGCGTGGGAGAAGTGGCTCCACCAGGTGTAGTGTCCATTGCCCTCGGTGAACATCCTGAACGTATCGACAAAGCCGGCCTTAATCATCGCGTCGATACCCTCCCGCTCCTCCTCGGTGAAACCCTTCTTGCCCTCATTGGGCTTCGGGTTGGCCAGGTCGTCCGCCGTGTGAGCCACGTTGAGATCGCCGCAGAAAATGACCGGTTTCTCCTTCTCAAGACGCTTCATGTACTCGAGGAACGCCGGGTCCCAGTGCTTGTGCCGCAGTTTCAAGCGGCTCAAATCATCCTTGGCATTGGGTGTATAGACAGTCGCCACGTAGAAGTCCTCAAATTCGGCCGCGACGACACGCCCCTCCTCATTGGGGTTGCCGTATCCGTCACCCTTGAGGCCGTGTTTCTCAGCGATATCTTCGGGTATGTCGAAGAGGACACTTAGGGGTTTCACCTTGCTGAAGATGGCAGTCCCGCTGTAACCCTTCTTTTTCGCAGAATTCCAGTACTCCTCGTAGTCGGAGAGGTCGATCTCCGCCTGCCCCTGTTCCGCCTTCGTCTCCTGCAGGCAGATGATGTCGGGTTTCATCTTGGCTACGAATGGTTCAAAGAGACCTTTCTTATGCACGGCGCGAATGCCATTGATAT
>CBIMKN010000087.1:0-2896 GCA_966244515.1 uncultured bacterium | reverse complement strand
TAGGGCCGACTGCGCATTGCGCTGCGCGGTGACGGCGCTCGTCAGAGCTGAGGATACAGTACTTACGTTTGCGCGCGCAGTAGCTACGTCCGCAGTATATGCGTCAAGCGTCGTTTGACTGATATTCGACGGAGCAGCCGTATTCAGAACGCGGCTTACGGTGTTGAGTAATGTGGTCGCTTTAACCAAACGAGTCTGCGCCTTCGATACCGCAGCGCTGAGATCAGTTGTGGTCTCGAGCGAGAGATTGTCGCTTGCCCACGCATTGAGCTCCGCTTCAATATCGACGATGCCGCTGTTAGCGTTGACCACTGCCTGCGTATCGGACGAAACAATGTTGATCTGCGGGCTCGTGCGCGGATTGCTGACGAATTGATACACCTTGTTGCGGATGGCGTCGTCGGTCTTTATATACGCATCTCGTATGGCGTCTCTGAGCGCGATCTCCGACTGAGAAAGAGCGTCCTGCTTACTTCTCACATCCGACTCTGCGACCGCTATCTCTTCTGGTCTCGTGCCTTGCTGGAGGGAGAGTAGTTTCGCTTTCTGCGCGTCGAGCGCCGCTTCTTTCTGAAGAAGCTGGGCAGCAAGATCACCGCTATCGATCTCTGCAAGAACGCGTCCTGCGCCTACCTTATCGCCAACCTTTACGTTCACGCGCGCGATGCGCCCGCTCGCTGTAAAACCGAGATCCACTTCCTCCGCAGGAGTCACCGTACCGGACACGGCCACTTGCTGCACGAAACCCTCTGCCTTCACCGTAAGTGTCTCGTACTCAGGCCCGCCGCTTCTTACATACATGTATCCGCCCGCCGCGATCGCAACGATAGCGACGGCCGCTATGCCCCATTTAGATATGATGAATGCAGTTATCTTTTGATACGTCGTCATATGAGATTTTATGCACGTTCAGGAGCTTCTTCGGAGCGGCGCATGACGTCGCGATAGATGGATAAAACAACAATAAGCAGGCTCATGGTGAGAGGACCAAGGAATATTCCTATAGGACCGAAGAAAATTATCCCGCCGATCACGGCGAGAATAACGAGAAGCGGATGCAAATGAAGTCCCATGCTGATGAAGCGCGGCCCGAGCAGATTGTCGATGAGACCCACGGCTGTCGCACCCCATATGCCGAGGCCGATCGCGGCTCCAAATGATCCTGTGAGTGCAAGGTATGCCACAGCCGGTCCGAGCACGAGCGCAGTACCGAGCGAAGGAATGAGCGCCGCTATTGCAGCCACTACTCCCCAGAGGACAGAATTCGGTACGCCGAATATCGTGAGGCCGACGCCCGCGAGCGTGCCCTGAATGAGCGCCACAGCGAGCTGCCCCTTGATCACTGAGTTCATGGCGCTGCCGAGCCGCTCCAGTATCACGGTATCGTCGCGATCCGACAACGGACTAAGTTCCACAAGCCGAGCGGTGAGGTGCTTGCCGTCGCGCAGAAGGTAATACAGCGCCACGAAAAAGATGAATATATCGAGAAAGATGCTCAGCACGCTCGAGAATGCAGGGCCGAGATTCTGTATGAGCCAATTGAGCGCCTGCTTCGCGTAGGCATCGACATCGTCACTCAGTTGTGCAACGCGCGCTTCCGCATCCGGTACGACGAACGAGACGGCGTTCGCTGCCGCGTCGATGACATTGCCGAACACTTCGTGCGCTCCCTGCTCGGATACGCTCGTGTAAAGCTGCTGCGCCTCTATAAGAAGCTGTGACGCGATGAATCCGGTTGGAATGAGAACGACGACACCAAAGAGGAGCGACGTCGCGAGCGCAGCAAGCGACTCTCGCCCGCCGAAGCGGGTACGGAAGTACCGATACGCGGGCTGAAGCACCACTGCAAAAATGACAGCAAGCGCGAGCGGCGCCAAAAATGGCTCAAGTATGAAGAATGCGAGGATGAGCGCGCCGCCGAGAAGGTCGAGCAGGAAGTACGGCTGCAGCGTCTTGTTTTGCATGCACTCAGTATACCGCCTCATGAGGCGGCGCGCATCGCGCTACGCGGCACTTTTGAGACCATTCAGAATGCGCTTCACGGTCTCGAGAGTATCAGGATCGATGATGGAAACGGGTCGCGTATCAATACCCGCAGCTTTCAATCGCTCCAGATGCTCTTTCAGCGTTTCGGCATCGACTGCATCTGATTTCGAGAGAAATACATACTCTTCTTTGCCCACAAGTTCCACATTGTATTTCTCCAGCTCGCTGCGAATGATACGGTAGTCGCGCACAGGATCGTCCGACTCAGCTGATATGAGATGAAAGAGGATCCGAGTGCGTTCTATGTGCTTGAGGAACTTAACGCCGAGACCTTTTCCCTCAGAAGCTCCCTCTATGAGACCCGGTATATCTGCCAGGATCAGCTCGTAGTATGCGCCGAGGTGCGGTTCAAGCGTGGTAAACGCATAATTGGCCACTCGAGATCGGGCCCTGGTCAATTCGTTGAGCAGGCTGGATTTACCGGCGTTTGGCATGCCGATGAGGCCGACGTCGGCAATAAGCCTGAGTTCGAGCTTGTAGTTGATGGTGTCGCCCGGCGTGCCCTCTTCGAATTCCTTTGGACTCGTATTCGTCGATGACCGGAATTTGAAATTACCCCTGCCGCCGCTTCCGCCGCCCGCAGCGAGAATTCGCTGACCTTGCTCAAGCATCTCCTGGACGTACCCAGTATCAAGATTCGTGATGCGAGTGCCAGTGGGGATCTTCAGGACGAGATCTTCCCCGTCCTTACCATCAATGAATTGACCTCTGCCGTTCTTTCCGTCGGCGGCCTTCATCTCTTTCTTACTGGCGTACGTCTGGAGCGCATTGATGTCCTTTACACCCTCAAAATATATATTGCCGCCCTTCCCGCCGTCTCCGCCCACGGGACCCAAATTGAGACGCACCT
>CBIMKN010000086.1:0-3221 GCA_966244515.1 uncultured bacterium | reverse complement strand
CCGCGGTGAGGGCCTTATGGGCACGCACGAAAAGCTCCTTCATGATCATATTGTAGTGTGCGTGCTACATTTCAGGCATGAGTCTCGCGGAGAAAAAGTGCATACCGTGCGAAGGCGGAGTAGAACCACTGACCAAAGAGGAGGCGGAGAAGCTCCTCGCACAGCTGCGCGGATGGGAATTGTCGAAGGATGCGAAAGAAATACAAAAATCCTGGAAGTTCGCCGATTTTGCGCAGGCGCTTGCCTTCGTCAATGCGGTAGGTACTGTCGCCGAAGCGGAGAATCATCATCCCGAGATAGAATTTACATGGGGAAAAGTCGAGATCGAGCTCACCACGCACTCGATCGGCGGATTATCTGAGAATGATTTCATTTTGGCGGCTAAAATAGACGCTTTAGAGCACGAAGAGGTGATATAATTTCGCAATGGCGTTCTCTTTGGGCGGTTTGTTCAAGAATCTCGGACAAAAGAGAGACGAGGGAAGCGTCGTCGGCATCGATATTGGCACGTCGACTGCAAAAGTCGTGCAGCTTCGTTCATCGCGTGGCATCGCGATACTCGAAACATACGGAGAGATCGCGCTGGCACCGTACGCGGAGCAGCCCATCGGCAAAGTCGTGAAGCTTTCACCTGAGAAGACAGCGCAGGCGCTTACCGATCTTCTCAAGGAAGCCAATGTGACCGCAAAGAGCGCGGGCGTCTCCATCCCATTCTCCTCAAGCCTCGTCTCCATCCTCGACCTCCCGAAGGTCGATGCGGAATCCCTCAAGCGCATCGTGCCGATCGAGGCGCGCAAGTACATTCCCGTGCCGGTGTCGGAGGTATCGCTCGACTGGTTCGTGATCCCGCAAGACGATTCACCGGATAGTGCATTCGATCAGCTGCAGCCGCAGACCAAATCGCGCGTAAAAGGCCAGGAGGTGCTGCTTGTCGCGATCCACAATGACACGCTGCGCAACTACCAGGCGATCATGCAGACGGTCGGGCTCAATGCGGGTTTCTACGAGATAGAAATATTCAGCGCGATCCGAAGCTCACTCGGTCACGGCCTTGCGCCGATCATGATCGTCGACCTTGGTGCGAGCACTACGAAGATGTACGTGATCGAGCGGGGAGTGGTGCGCATGACGCACCTGCTCACACTCGGAGGTCAGCAGGTCACCGAGACCTTGGGCCGCACGATGAATTGGGATTTCGAGAAAGCAGAGCGCATAAAGCGCGAGCGCGGGCTCATCAGCTCGAGCGTGTACGGCGATGATGAGAATGCGCGCATCAAAGAAGCGCTGTTATCAACATTGTCTCGTGTGTTCACTGAGGTGAATCGGGTACTATTGAGTTACGGGCAGCGATACAATAAGAATGTATCGAGTGTAGTCCTTACGGGCGGAGGCGCATCGCTTCCCGGAATTGTGGATGCGGCAAAAGAATCGTTGAACGCGCAGGTCTCGCTCGCAGACCCGTTCTCGCATACCGAAGCACCCGCATTCTTGGGCGATGTGCTCAGAGAGATCGGTCCGGGGTTCTCTGTCACGGTAGGACTCGGGCTCAGAAAGCTCAAACGCGCATAACACACTATGGAATCCGGCATACAATCGTCCTTCATCCCGCAAGATGCGTCGCGACCTACGCAGGCGCCTCGGCAGGTGAGGACGGGAGGTCTCAGCGAACTCGGCTTCCTCATCGGCATCGTGCTCTTCGTCGCGTCGGCTGCGCTCGCTGGGGCCGTATTCCTCTATGAGCAGTACACGATCTCGAGCTCGGCGAGCAAGAGCGAACAGCTCAAGCGCGCAAAAGAGGCTTTCGAGCCAGCGCTCATTCACGAGCTCACTCGCCTCGACGATCGCATGCGGGCCGCCGATCAGATCCTCGGATCTCACATAGCGCCGCTCGCGCTCTTCGATGCGCTCCAGCAGACCACGCTCTCCACGGTATCTTTCAAATCGCTCACGCTTGAGATCATCGACCCGCAGAACATCAATATAAAGATGGCGGGCGTGGCTCAGGGCGTGAATTCGATCGCACTGCAGGCCGACCTCTTCAGCAAGAGCGGCGTCCTCGCCAACCCGATCTTCTCCGACATCAACAGGCAGATCGACGGCGTCCATTTCAATCTGAGCGCTCTCGTGAATCCTTCGGCTATCAACTTCGCGCAGCTCATCCACTCAGCGGGCGCGGCAAACGCGCTTCCCGTGCAGACGCAGCAGCCTGAATCGCCGTTCGCGCAACCGGGCGCACAGCAGGACCAGAGTGCGCAGCCGCAGCTGCCGACCGAGTCGCAGGGTACGCCCGCCCAATAACTATGTTCAAAACGATCTTTTCACTCATCTCTCTCGTCGCGGCTGGCGCGATCTTCTTCCTCTATACGCAGCCGACGTACGATCAGGTGAAGTCGTCGAACTCAGAGATCTCGCAGTATGACGAGGCGCTCAACAAGGCTGCGGAATTGCAGCAGCTCAAGCAGACGCTTCTCTCGAAGTACAACACGTTCAATCCGAGCGACGTGGAGAGGCTCCAGAAGCTCCTCCCAGACCATGTCGACAACGTACGACTCATTCTCGACATCGACAGCATCGCAGGAAGGCACGGCATGGCGATCCAGAACGTCGTCGTGAGCTCGTCGCAGAGCTCAAAGACGTCGCAGACGGCTATCGGCACGGTCAGCTCCTCCAAGCAGAAATATGACTCGCTCACCATCAAATTCACGTCGCAGGGCACCTACGACGACTTCCGCGGTTTCCTGGAAGATATGCAGAGGAGCCTCCGTATCGTAGATCTCGTGTCGCTCACGATCACGCGGACGAGCGAAGGTGCCGCGGGCGCTGCGGCGGGACCTCTCTATAATTACGAAGTCACCATGAGGACGTACTGGCTCAAATAGACACGTATGAATTGGATCATGCACAACAAGCTCGTATTCATCATCGTCATCGTCGTCATTGCCGGCGGCGTGTGGTACGGACTCTCGCAAAGCGGTGCGCCAGAACCGCTCCTCACGACGACAAGTCCTGCGGGCACGCTCACCACCGGGCAGGGAAGCGATCAGGAGATCATCGGCACACTTCTCGCACTGCGAGCGGTAACGCTCTCGGGCACGATATTCGGCGATCCGGGCTTCATGGTCCTGCAGGACTTTGGTACGACCATCGTTCCCGAGCCGGTCGGACGACAGAATCCATTTGCTCCGCTCGGCGCGCAGAATACGCCCGCAGCACCGAACACC
>CBIMKN010000085.1:0-3312 GCA_966244515.1 uncultured bacterium | reverse complement strand
TGATGCTCGCTGCGTTCGGCTTTCTCCTCGGGATTGTAGGCGCGACTACCGCTACCAAGGTACCCGCAGTCAACGCAGCGATCGACTCTCTCACTCCGGAGCAGCCGAATGTTGCGAGTGCGTGTACGAGCGATGATGCTGACAACATCTATTTCGTCAGCTGTGGCGGTACGTTTTAATTCTCTCGCGTCACGTCTTCACGTCGCGCTCGTAACGCTTTTTTTGCTGGCGTGCGCCGCAGGCGCGTATACGTCGGTGCAATTCGCTTCCTATAGAACACTCTCGCGTTCTCTTGCGGGGGTTGATACAAACGTCACGCTCGACGGCACCGAGTATCACGTGGCTGACGGATCGGTGGCGCCACGATCGGCTCTTGGTTTCCTGCGCGAAGCAACAATTCTCAGAATCGCGTACGAGCGAGTGTTCGCAGAGCACTCGCCGCATATCGCACTTCCCGGCGTCGACCCTGACCGCCTCAATACGAGTCTCCAGGCCCTGCGCGATGCCGCAGAAGCGCTTGCCGCCGTGCAACAAGACCGCGCAGACGCACATGCGATTCTTACTGCGCTCTACCCCATATCGTTCCTTGAGCGTATGGGGAGCGTTGAGTCGGCGCGCCAAAGATTCGTTCATTCAGGCGATGCAAACGATCTGAAGTCGTACCGTATGTCGGAGCGATCCGCCCTCCGTGCGTATCTGCATGATGTCGCGCGATTCGAGGCAGCATATCGTCGATACGTCCCACATAGCGATGAGAAGCGTGTCGTCGCCGGATGGATCGTGACCGAAAGCAGCGATCGCGACGCGCTCGAGATCATGCGCACCAGGTACGCACAAAAACTGCGAGACATCCTACAGTTCAATCTATGTCTGTATGGTGTATCCCCTTTATGCCCTTATGCACAGACCTCGCGTACACTCCCGGCCGCAAAGGAAGTCGACACCGATCTGGCGGCAGATGCACGAGAAGTGATCTCAGAGATCTTCGATGATCCGCATATCAATGCGCTGCCAATATTCGCGCTATCGGACAGCGCATGCGTCGAGGGCCGATCGCGCGCGCCCGCTTTTATTGCATATCCGGAACATACGCCCGAGGGGGCGCAGAGCGCGACGCGCGTAACGCCGGTATCAGACATACGCTTCATCCGCACGGACCGTCTTCTGCAGGCACCCTATTATCGCCAATTGTCTGAACGCGGCATCGATCACGTACTCGCCTCTCCGCTTTTGCACTACTCGTGCATGTACATGGGCAGCGATATTGCACGCGTGTTTGCGCTTCGTCGGATACAGGATCTTTCATCGCGACTACAGCTCGTAGGATCGGACGCTGCATACGGCCCCTCCATGGACCAGCTTCGGGGCAAGCTCGCTGATGAGTACGTGTATGAGCGCGACGGTCTTGCGTACCTCGAACTCGCAAAGAAAGCTGCAATGGACGGGCGCCTCTCTCGTGCCAACGCTAAGGAGGTCGATGAGTTGGAGCTGGCGTCGCAGTGGAACACACTGGGGCTTGAGGATATGATCGCACTCATAGCAAAGACCGAGTACTTGGACGCGCTGGCTCATCAACGCGGCGTCGCGGCGGATCTATCTGCGCAAAATCTATTTTCGGCCAGAAGCGGCATGCAAGTCACATTCTTGACCCATATCCCGCCGCTTTCTCGCTCCGGCATATTTGATCTCGACCGCGCACCCGTGGGCTCGGGGCGAGGCCCGTATGAATTCCTGTCCGAAATACGCGGGAGCGGAGCGGAGCGCGCTGGCCTCATTGAGGATGCGCGCGATCAGCTCGATTCGCTTGGCTTTACACGATCATGAGAAAACTTGCCCTCTTCATCGTGATGCTTAGTCTTGTCGCACTCGTACTTTTCGAATACGGACGAAGCGTGCGCACAGAATCGGCAGATTACTTCCAAAACGAGCTCGAGAGGCTGCATTTCTCCGGCACGGTCGATGTACGCGGTGAAAGCTACGTATTCACGGATGGCCGGCTGCAGGGGGCCCACCTCGATAGTGCGCAAAACTACGCCGCGATGAGGCTCGCTTACGCTGCCATGCTAGCGAGGATCGATCCGCTCTTTGGGTATCCCGCCGAGGACACGGCGCAACTCCGCGATGCTATCGATGATATCGAACGATCTCTCGCAAAACTGACGGATATACAGGAAGGGCCTCGCGATGCGGCAGCGATACGCGTCCTGTATCCGATCTATTTCATGCGCAACGTGGCAGACATGGAGGATGCACGCCGCGCATTCATCAACCTCCCTTCAGAGACTACGTACCGCGCATATCGCCGTGAACAACTCGTGGCACTGCGAACCGGTGCTCGCGCGGCAGATAGTTTCTCCGCGACGGTACAAGAGTATGTTGGCGACGAACAATTCCGCATTATCGTCTTCGGCGGACAGATAACCAACGAAAGCCTTCTCAATGGATCTCTGGGCATCTCCAAACGTTTCGATGATCTGCGCTCAAACTATCTCTCACTCACTCTATGTCTGCGCGGGCGGACAGCGGAATGTCCCGCCATGCGCGAAACCGTCTCGACCGGAATTCCCGTACCGCACACAGGCGAGGAGAATGTGCGAGAGATCATGGGCCTTATGGGGGAGGCGTATGGCGCAACCTTCGAGAAGGCAGACGTGATCGCCGGGACAGGAAAGAGCGTATGCTTTGCCAACCTGAGCGGACCGTATTATATGCACTTCACCGATGACACGTCGTCTTCGCCCATCAGGCTCAAGTACCGCAAGGACTTGTACTTTGTGAAAACAGAGGGGAGTCGGGGCGGGACGCTTCAGTACATGGCTGACGCGCGGAATATCACCTACAGCAGGTTTGAACCTACCACCTACTACTACTGCCCTGATATCGCGTACGACATCAGGACGTCGCTCGGGATCATTCGCACTGCACAATTCGCCCGAGAGCACGGGCACGTTGCACAATCCAACCGCGATAATCTTCTGAGTGATTTCGTCTATGAGGACGACGCGAGAGCCTATATCGACGATGCTCTCTCGTCACGGGACTTGAACCCCGACGAACGCCGTGAGCTGGAGAGAATCTCCCTTATGATCCGTCATGGCGGTATGCTTGATATCATCGCGCGCGAGATCGCGGATGTGCTTGCAGTCGACCTTCGATTCAAAGATGAAAATGTGCCATTCGATCTTAGTGCGAAGAACCTCTTCCGTACCCACAGTGCTTTCACGTCGCTTTTTCTCGCGCTCGACGAGTCGGCACATGCACACATGGTCCGCGCGATAGAGGCGCCGGAGAAGTCGGATCGCGGCGCGTCTC
>CBIMKN010000084.1:0-3384 GCA_966244515.1 uncultured bacterium | reverse complement strand
TTGCTCGCACTTTCCCTTTCCTTGCCCAGCACCGTGATGTGGTGGTATGCGCCGTACATGCCGGGACGCATCAGGTTTGCCATGCATGCATCGAGGCCGACATAGCTCTTATACGCTTGCTTTACGTGGCGCACGCTCGTAATGAGGTAACCGAATGGCCCTGTAATGAAGCGGCCGCACTCCATGAATATCTTCACCTCTCTGTCGCCGAAGGCCTCCTCGTACTCTTTGCGAATACCGCGCGAGAGTGCTTGCAAGTCGAAGTCGTTGTCATCTGGTTTGTATGGGATGCCGATGCCCCCGCCCAAATTGATGAATTCAAACTGTATTCCGACCTTTTCTTCTATTTCGCGCGCCAGTGAAAAGAGGCCGTGTGCGGCCTCTATGAAATACGCTGCATTAAGTTCGTTGGAGATAGGCATCGTGTGGAGACCGAAACGCCTCACGCCTCGCTCCTTAGCTGCAGCATAGCCCTCGAAGAGCTGCTCTCGCGTGACGCCGAATTTTGCTTCCTTCGCCGTTCCTATGATGTCATTGCCGCCGCTCATGGGTCCATAGCGGAATGAGATGAGTTCAGGAAGACCAGCGTGTTCGTCGAGGTATTCAAGGTGCTCCACATCGTCGAGATTGATGATGGCGCCGAGCTCTTTTGCCTTTGCGAACTCCTCCGCGGGAGTATCGTTGGAGGTAAACATGATGTCTTCGCCACTGAAGCCCACTTTTTCGGCAAGCTTAAGCTCGGTCATCGAACTGCAATCTGACCCGCAGCCTTCTTCTTTCATGATCCGAAGTATCGCCGGGTTCGGTAGCGCTTTGACCGCGTAGTACTCTCTGAAGCCCTTGTTCCAACTGAACGCCTCGAGCAGTTCGCGGACACGTTCTCGTATGCCGCTTTCGTCATATACGTAAAACGGCGTCGGATACTCTTCGATGAGCGGCTGAATGTGCGAAAGGTCGAACGGCAGCGGTTTCATTTGCATGATAGTACACCGCTCACTACTGGGGCACAATATCTAGTGCCTAAAATGCCTGATGCCAGTGAACACCATCGCCATGCCGTAGGAATCAGCAGCGTCGATCGAATCCTGATCTTTGAGGGAGCCGCCTGGCTGGATGATCGCGGTCGCACCCGCTTCGTGCGCAGCGTGGACGCAATCCGGAAATGGCATGAAGGCATCCGATGCCATCACAGCGCCCTGGAGCGAAATATTCTCCTCCGCAGCTTTCATCGCCGCTATCTTCGCGCTGTAGATCCGGCTCATCTGTCCTGCGCCTATGCCTTTTGTCGCGCCGTCTTTCGCATATACGATCGCATTGGACTTCACGTGCTTCACTATAGTGAAGGCAAAAAGGAGATCCGCTAATTCCTCTACTGTCGGCGCGCGCTTCGATACCGTCTTGAGCTCGCCATTAAAGACGCGGTCATCGGCAGTCTGTACGAGAACGCCTCCTGCGAGCGAGCGCGTGAGCAGTCGCGCAGCACTGCGATCCGGCATGCCGCCGGTCAGAAGCACACGCACGTTCGGTTTTGCGGAAAGTATCGCGAGTGCATCCTCTTCGGCATCGGGTGCAATGACGACTTCGAGAAATATCTTTACGAGCTCGCTCGCAAGCGATTCGGTGAGCCGAGAGTTTAGAGCGACTATCCCTCCGAATGCGGAAACGGTATCGCATGCAAATGCTCGTGCGTAGGCCTCATGAACATTCTCCGCGATAGCGACGCCGCACGGGTTCATGTGCTTCACTATCACGCACGCCGGTTCGTCAAACTCTGCTACACACTCGAATGCCGCGTCGGCATCCTGCAGATTATTGAAGCTCAGCTCTTTCCCTTGCACCTGTTTTGCCCGCGCTACTGAGGGCCGCGTATCGCTCTCATCGAGATAGAGTGCGGCCTTTTGATGCGGGTTCTCGCCATATCGGAGCTCCGAAGAGAGCTTCATTCCTTTTGCGATCTCGTCCGGCCACTCCATACCTACTGCGTCACCGTCACCATGCCTGTCTTGAAAGCCTGAACATGATCGTGGTAGCGCCACTCACCCTCGTAGTTGAACGTGAAGTCGAAGAATTCGCCCCGCGTTAGCGCGCGGCACGCGTCGAAAGAGCTGCCGAGACAATTCTTCGCATCCTTCTCCGGGTAGATCGAATGCGTCGGGTGCACAGCGGAAGCGGGCCATACTTCCATATCGGAATCATTGAGAAAACGTACTCGAGAGCCTTTCTTGACCGTAACTTCCTTGGGGTTGAAGTTCTCTCCGTCGAATGTCACGAGCACGTCATAGTGATCGGTATCGTTCGATATACCGCCGACGACCGGATTGCCTTCACCGACAGTCGCAGTAGCGGTTGGCGTCGGCGTTTCTCCCCTGCCGTAGTACCAGATACCTGCGCCAATGAACGCGATAACGACCACCGCTGCCGTAATGTATTTCGACATGACGCTCTATTCGACAACGACGACCGTACCGAGCGCCGAGGCATTGATGTGATCGTGATAATTCCAGGTGCCGACTTTGTCGAACGTGAACGAGTATGCATCTCCTCCTTGGCACTGGTCGAATGCCGTCTTGCTCGCATCTGGGCAGTGCTCCGCGCGACTCGTGCCAGCGTAGGCGGTGTGCGAAGGGTGCTGAGCCGAGGCTACCCACATTTTGCCTGTGGAATCGTTGGTCCAGGTGACCGTACCTCCCTTCTTGATCGTGACGGTCTTCGGAGAGAAGCTGGAGCCGCTGTACGAAACGGATGCGTTCATCGGAATAGTGCTCACCTCGACATCCGCAGAACCGGATACGATCTCATCAACGACACCGTCACCATCGAGATCCGTATTATTGCCTGCACCGGATCCGGCGAGCGACGTGCCGGACGCACCATTGTCAGACGTCGTCTGCGGCGTAGCTGTCGATCCCTGAAATGTACTCCAGAGATAATACCCGCCTCCAAGCAGAATGATCGCGATGATAATGCCCCATACCCACGCCATACCGTTTTGCATATAGAGAGATTTCTACTCGTAAATAGATTTGTAGGGGTCAGTATATCACCCCCGTTCATGAGGCCCGTATGAGGCTTACGAGGCGTTATTGGCGAGGAATTCCTTGCCGTGACCGACGTCGGTATTGATCGGGATCCCTTGTTTGCACAGATCGCACTCTGCCGCGGGCCATTGGTCGAGATGCACGGTCAGGAGCGATTTGAATACTGGCGGCTCTCCGACCATCTCCCTCGTGACTGCGCCGCGGTTGCAGACCGCCACTGCAGCCTGAACATTGGCCCCCACGATGCGAGCGGCACCGATCACCTTCCGAAGCGAGCTGCCCGTAGTGACGAGATCTTCGACGACAAGGACATTCTTGCCCTTTATAAGTTCATCGTAGCCTCGCT
>CBIMKN010000083.1:0-3392 GCA_966244515.1 uncultured bacterium | reverse complement strand
TTCGTCGCGTATCCCACTTTCGTACAGGACGGAAAGCGAATCCCAGAAAAGGACCTCATCTATACGTGGCGCAAGAACGATTCCGTCCTAGGATCGCTCTCGGGGAAGGGGAAGTCGACACTCACGATCTCCTCTCCGACGCTCTTCGGCGCTGAGACCATCTCTGTCGAGGCGCGCACACAAGATGGCGCCATCGCGGCAAAAGCGACGACACGCGTCGCAACGCCCGATACCCCGCTCAGACTCTATGAGAACCATCCGCTTTTCGGCCCTATGCTGCACAAAGCTTTCGGTGCCACTGCATTTACACCTGAGACGGAGATGACATTCGTCGCAATACCATTTTTCGCTCCGGTCGCGAATGAGAACGATCCGAAACTCGAATACAGTTGGCGCGTAAATCAGTCGGCTGTTAAATCAGATGCGAAGAGGCCCTCGCAGATCACGATCAACGCGGCCGGCTCGACCGGCGTCGCGCTCATCGAACTCACCGTGGGCCATGCGAGCAATTTCTTCTTCGGTAGCGATGCCGCGTGGCAGGTGACATTCTCCAAGGCGGATAGCGGGGCAACAGGATCGAATCCGTTCGCTCCCCAACAATAACGTATGAAACTCAACTCCTCAGCGCTCAGATTCACCGTCGCAGCTATTATTGTGACACTCCTTGGAGGCCTCGCTGGCTGGTATCTCTTTATCAATAAGCAAATATCCGCGACCGATGCGCAGGATAGTGCTCGCGGATTTGACGCGTCGCCTACGTTCGGCGGCGCGATCGGCAGTGGTATATCGAATCTCGTGGGCAGCGTGATAGGGGACATCGTCGGATCGAGCGGAGAAGAATCCACCGTCGCCCCCGAGCTGTGGCGCATCACGCGCACGCCGGTCGCCGGGCTCGGCTTTGCGGCCACGACATCTAAGCTCTATTTTGCAGAACGTGCCTCTGGCAATGTGCTGATCGCTGATCCCAGCGTGAGCGAGATCGCGCGCCTCACGAACACGCTCGTTCCGAAAGTAGAGGAGGCGCACTTTGCAGCCGACGGCTCGGTCGTGCTCCGCTCGATAGACGATAGCGGCACCATTACCACCTTCGCCGCAAAGATCGCTACGAGCACGAGCCCCGCAGCGGGGGACACCCCCAACAAACTCGAAGGCGTGTACCTACCTGAAGGTATCCTCTCTCTCGAAGCGCGCTCGAATCCCAATGAGCTTTTCTATATCCTGAAAGAGAATGATGGTTCGTCAGCTCTCTCGTCGGCATGGCTTGGTACCGATCAGAAGCGCGTTCTAGCCTCTGCGCTCTCGGACTGGCAGGCGATGATCACATCGGACGGCGCGCGCTACGTAGCGCAAAATGCATCCGATGATGTCAGCGGCTTTGTTTTCAAAGTGACATCTTCTGGCGCACTTGAGCGCGTGATCGGAAACCTGCCAGGCCTCACGGTCCTACCGCGCGCAAACTCGACGGCAATCCTCTACAGCACATCTGGCAATGGTTCTGTCGCACTCTTTGGACGGACGGGTGCTCAGAATACCGACGTGCGACTTCCGATACGGACGATCTCAGAGAAGTGCGTCTGGGCACCGGGCCAGGCATTGATCGCATACTGTGCCGTGCCTCAGACGCCCCCCTCGGGGACATTCTTGCGCGATCGGTACGATGGGTCCGTGCATACTGCCGACGCATGGTGGCGCGTCGATGTATCGGCAAATTCGGCGGAGCAGATATTTGCACCAGAACTCGATATCGCGCTCGATGTTGAATCACCGCGGATCGATGAGAGCGGAACCCACATCGCCTTTATCAACGGGGCTGACAAGACGCTCTGGATGCTTACGATAAAGAAGAAGTAGTATGCGCACACTGAGTATTTTTTTGAATATCGCACTGATCAGCATCGCCGCACTCGTTATCGTACTGATCGGAGCGGACGTCGCCCATGCGCAGGGTAGTTTCGTGCCTCTCGCGCCCGCACCAGGGGGATCAAAGCTTGGCGAGTTGTACGGCTCAAGCAACCTCACTGATTTCATCAATAAATTATTCTTTGCATCGATCGCCGTGGGCGCGATCCTCGCGGTGCTGCGCCTTGCTTTTGCCGGATACCTCTACATGACTACCGACGCGTGGGGGCAGAAGGGGAAAGCGAAGGAAGTCATCGGTGACGTCGTCATCGGACTTCTGCTCCTACTCTCCGTGTGGCTGATCTTGCGTCAGATCAACCCGCAGCTTCTCAATCTCGATATATTGAAAAATATCCCGAAGACGCAAACCAGTTAGGGCTACTCCGCGGAGTATTTGATGACCACCCTGCGATTCCTTCCTTCACCGAGAGACTCGGTCTTCACGTTGGGTGCATCTTGGAGCGTCGTGTGGACAATGAGGCGCTCGTACGCGCTCATCGGGTTGAGTTCGACATCATATTGAAACGAGCGGGCGCGCTCTGCCATCATAAGGGCCTTTGTCTGCAGGTCGCGGATCTGCTTTGCGCGGTAATCATTGACGTCGACGAGGAACATCGGCGCATCTTCCCCCTCGGGGAGCGGCATGCGCTTTTCGAGCATTTTCTTCACGAGCATATCGATCGCGTGGATCGTGTCGCCGTGCATACCAATGAGCTTGCGCGCATCGTCGGTCTCGATCGAGAACACGGTCTGGCCGGCGACATCCGTACGTACGATATTTGAGTACTGAACGCCGAGATTGTCGAGCATTCCCTTAAGTATCTTCTCTACTTCGGGCGCGTATTCCATGGAGGGCACTATACCCCATGGGCCTCGGGCGAGGCAATAGAAGAGCGTGTCGTGATGCTATTTTTCGGGGTTGAAGCGTCTGCCGGAGAGGAGCTCCTGGCCGATCATAAAGAGGTTGCTTGTGAGCCAGTAGAGCGGGGCAGCCGCAGCAATGAAATATGCGATACCCGTCACCATGAGCGGCAGGACGTACCTCGCTTGCAGGTCGAACGTACGAGCCATCTCAGCCGAGAATGACGCCTCCGCGGCTACGGCTGAGCCGCGCGGGCCCATAGAGAGCCTCGTATAGATGAACTGCGTGGCGCCGGCGAGAATCGCGAGCACAAGACTTTTACCAGCCATATCTACGATCCCAAGGAACTCCATGTTCACATTCTGCGGTGCTGGCACGAAGGCATACAGGATCTCGGTATTGATGCTCGGCAGGCCGCCACGCGCGAAGACGAAGTAGAGGCCGAGAAGAATCGGGAGCTGTACGAGTAAAAGCAGGATGCCAGCAAAGGGACTTACGTTGCGCTCGCGGTAAAGCGCGAAGATCGCGCGCCCTTGTTCCTCGGGTTTGTCCTTGAACTTTTTCTTGATCTCCTCGATCTCAGGGGCGATGCGCTTCATGTCGAGCTGCGCCTGTATGGCCTTGCGAGAGA
>CBIMKN010000082.1:0-3445 GCA_966244515.1 uncultured bacterium | reverse complement strand
GCTATCGCGATGCCGAGCGTTCTCGACGTATCGATAATGTTGGTAAGTCGATCGATCGCGGTCTTGTTCTGGTAGAAGTTGACCTTCTCGATTGCTGATCCAGCGCCAGTACCACTCTCCTGTTGTGCACTCAAATATTTTGCGATGCTCTCATACTGACTCGTTTCTTTGGCGCGCACTTCAAGCGCAGCTCCGAGGGGATTCTCTCCCAGCTCATCGAGCGCTTGGAGCGTCAGCTGGTCGTTGGCGTGCCGTTCACGAAAATCAGCGAGTGCTTGATCACGGCTCACATACACGACAGACGCTACTTCAGGCAGCGCTTCGAGTGACTGTCGGACTTCTGTCACCTGCTCCTCAGTCGCGGATGTAGTGAAATACACGCTCACGTCCACCTTATTGGAGAGCTCCTGCAATGTGTTGGTCAGGGCAGCGCCGCCTATCATGAGGCTTGCGACCACGAAGAGCGTGATCGAAAGGATCATGATCGCAGCGAGAGAGATGAATCCGTTGCGGACGAATCCCGCCACTCCGTATCTTGCTACTCGTCTTGCGTTTACCCAAAAAGACATAGATTGATTCTACAATACGTATTTCCCCTGCTTATCGTCGCGCACGATGCGTCCCTGATCCATCGTCACGACGCGGCGACCGACCGAATCCACGATGGTCTTGTTGTGCGTTGTGAGGAGGACCGTAGTACCTAGATCGTTGATCTTCTTGAGGATCTCGACCACGTCGTGGGCATTGATCGGGTCGAGGTTGCCTGTCGGCTCGTCAGCGATGAGTACGTCCGGCTGGTTTACGATGGCCCTGGCTATTGCGACACGCTGCTGTTCCCCGCCGGAGAGCTCGTGCGGGAAACTCCAGATCTTATCGGCTAGACCGACCAGCTCGAGTACGTGTGGTACGTCCGCCTGTATGTCCTCATCGCTCTTACCCGCCACCTCAAGCGCGAAAGCGATGTTCTCGTAGACATTTTTTGTAGGAAGAAGTCTGAAATCCTGAAAGACTGTGCCGATATTGCGGCGCATCTTCAGGAGGTCGTCGCGGGAGAGTTCCCGGATCTGCCGAGAGCCGAAATATACGGAACCCTCGGTCGGGAAAACCTCTGCGAAAAGCATCTTCAGCAGCGTCGTCTTCCCAGCTCCGCTGTGCCCGACGATCGAAACAAATTCGCCCGGGTCGATACCGAGCGTTACATCCTCAACGGCAGGGGGAGCTCCGTTGAAATATACTTTAGTGACCTTGTCGAAGTAGATCATACACAACGGACACCATTATACCGCGCTTGTTTCAGACTCCAAATTCTTCTCCGCATCGATGAACGACTGAATATCCCCCTCCAGGACTCGTTCGATATCGCGGCGCTCATGCTCCGTGCGGTGATCCTTCACGAGCTGGTACGGATGAAGGACGTACGAGCGTATCTGGCTGCCCCATTCGATCTTGGTCGACGCCCCCGCGGAGAGCCCTCTCGCTTCTCGCTCTGCGGCCTCCTCCTTCATCTGAAAAAGCTTGCCGCGAAGCATTTCGAGCGCCTTTTCGCGGTTCTGGGCTTGGCTGCGCTCGCTCGTGACGTGCACCGAAAGCCCTGTAGGAAGGTGCGTCATGCGCACAGCCGTATCGCGCTTGTTCACATTCTGTCCTCCGGGGCCACCCGAGCGCGCCACAGAGACCTCAAGATCAGTTTCAGGAATGTGCAGCTCGCCCGTATCGGGGACTCGTGGGAGCACCTCGACGAGCGAAAAGGATGTCTGCCGCTTCCCCTGCCCAAACGGCGACATGCGCACGAGCCTATGCACTCCTGCTTCTTGTTTGAGCGTACCGTATGCACCATTGCCGTTGACCTCGAACGAGAGTGAGCGATACCCGCCCATAGAATTCTCATTCGACGAAAGCATCGCCACGTTCCATCCCTTCGACGCAACGTATTTCTTATACATCTCAAAGAGGATACGGGAGAAATCTTCCGCATCGTCGCCGCCAGCACCAGAGACAATGCTCACGATTGCGCCTTCTTTATCATAGCCGCTGCCCCCAGCAAGTCTTGCTTTGAGATCCTGATATTCCTTAAGAGCAGCCTGTGCCTTATCCTTGTCGGACCAAAAATCGGGGGCGGCCATGGCCGCCTCTATCGCTTCGATGCGGGCTTGCAAGGCCTCTTTTGACATTGGAGCAGTATAGCAAAGGGGGCCCCAGGATAGGGCCCCACTTCTTAGCACTGGTCATCGCGCTTCAAGTGCCAGGTGAGGCACGGTGAAGACGTGCAGTTCTTCGTTATTGACGCCGAGGAATATTCTCATCTCGGTGACGCGATGGAGCGTCACGAGACCATTCGTGTCAGTCCGCTGCCAGATGTCGTCTTCGTCGATGTGGCACCGGGGATCGAAGGGGTATCGCAGAACCACATCCGCGGCGAGTCGACCGGATCTCGAAGCCATTAGATGGAAGACAATGGAAGCCATGATCCATCTCCTTGGTCCTAGGCGCATGCGATGCAGTGGCACTCTTTCTTTATTGTGCGGTCTGCGCGTACTACGTCAATACGATACATTTTGAGCCACCTCCGAGATTTGGCGTCAGCTCACTAAGCGCTCACGCTAAGTGGCTCCTGCCCGGCCTCGCCCGTCGCATGCGCGACATGGCTCCGGCTTTCAAATCTCGACGCAGCGTGCGCAGGCACGCTGCTGCGCTGTCTCACTCTCTTCGTTCGTGAGCCACCTCCGAGATTTGAACTCGGGACCCCCGCTTTACGAAAGCGGTGCTCTACCAACTGAGCTAAGGTGGCGATATGAGCAGGACGACCCGAATCTTATTCTATCGCCGCGCTTTTTTCAATCGCGGCAGCAATTCGTATGTTGCGACAGCGATCAGCGCACCGAGCGTATTGAACGAGAGGTCGAGCATCGTATTGAAGTAGTCCCCCACGCCCGTGCTCGGCAAAAGCAGCACGGCAATGAATTCGCCTAGCTCATTCAGCGACCCTGCCGCCATAGCGATAAGCACCGCGATCACGGCCCTCGTCACTGCATGCATACTCGGTGCGATCCTATACAAAAGATAGAGCGCAGCTACGGCGAAAACGCCGTACCCGATCATGTGTATGAGCTGATCGTATTTAAAGATCACGAGCCCGGGGACATCTCCAGCGTACAGGTCGATAAGCTGATACCCGTAGAGCCGCTCGCCGCCCACGTGCATGCCACCTCCGAGCATGTGAAGTACGCCGATCACTGCGAGACCCCACAACAGAGGCTCTGGAATGCGCACGTACCGGACTATGTATGCCACCGCGATCGCCGCTCCGATGACCATGAGCGTGTATATCGCGAATTCTCTATTGCCACCGTAGATAAATCCCGCGCTGAACGCGATCGAATACGCAAATGTGAATAGTATCGGCGCTCGCCCGTGAGGGATAAGGGATCGCATATCGGAGCCGATG
>CBIMKN010000081.1:0-3576 GCA_966244515.1 uncultured bacterium | reverse complement strand
CGCGTGCAGTCTCCTGTATATCTGAGACGACTGTCCTATAACCAGTCTGTTCACGGACGGCATCGTAATCAATACGCCAGTCGAATGTCGCATGAAATGGTCGCTCCCCCATACCCGGTACACCTGGAGGGGCCGCGGGCGCAGTAAGTATTAGGCCAGCTATTTTCGCCCCCGACTTCATCAGCGCCTTCATAGCGACAATCGCTCCTAAACTGTGCCCGATGACAATCGTATTCTCGTCCCAGTTAGCGCATTCGAGCGCCGCTCGCACCTGCTCTTCTTCGCGTGGCATTTTTGGGTTCGGCAAATCCGGCAAAATGACCGAATGACCGGCCTCCTCAAGCTTAGCTTTGTACCATCCCAAGGTTTTAATGCGCTCATCACCTCTCATCCATCCGTGCAAAATGATGTACGTGCATTTTTTTCCTAGATCGAGCGCGAAATCTATCTCGGCACCTTCGCTGCGGCCTATCCAATTGCGCTGGCTCTCCTTGATCTGCTCAGGCCAATCTAGCGCAGCCAGATCGTCGATCAGGCGATCCGCGTAGTCGGTGATCTTTATGTTCCACTGCAGCATCTGTCGCTGCACGACTTCTGCGCCGCAGCGCTCGCACTTTCCATCCACTACCTGTTCATTTGCAAGTACCGTCTTGTCGGTCGGGCACCAATTGACCGCAGTCTCCTTCTGATACACGAGACCTTTCTTGTAGAGCTGCAGAAATAGCCACTGCGTCCACTTATAGTAACTGGGATCGATCGTCGATACTTTGCGCGACCAATCGAAGGAGGTGCCCATCGATTCGATCTGCTTCGTCATGTACGCAATGTTCTTCTCCGTCCAGTCGCGAGGGTTGAGTTTATTTTTGATCGCCGCATTTTCCGCTGGTAGACCGAATGCGTCGAAACCGATCGGATACATGACGTTCTTCCCCTGCATACGCATCGCGCGGGCAAGGATGTCTGGCACCGCAAAGGCATACCAGTGTCCTACGTGGAGATTGCCGGATGGGTACGGGAATTCCACGAGCAAAAAGAAATTGTCCTTACCAGGTACTGCATCGGGCGTCGAATAGATTTTGTTCTGCGCCCAGAAGTCTTGCCACTTTTTCTCGATTTTCTTGTGGTCGTACGCAGCCATAATGCGGCTAAGATTATCACCTTCACGCAGCAAACGCGATAAGGGACCAGATGCTAGGCATGGAGAAAGCGGCGCACGAGCCGTACAAGAGTACGGTGAGTGCGCCGCTGAGGCTCCAAAACAACGCAGATGGTTCCCTTAGCGCGTTTTACTGTATGGTGGGTATCTCTCGGGGTCTATGGTCCGGTCGAAGCACACTTCTCCGGCACCATGCGCCCAATTGTCTTCGATCGGCGTACCCGTAGCGGTCGGATCAGAAACTGGTTTCGCCATCGAGTACTCGCCAGCGTATCCGTATCGCTCCTGGCCGCCTTCCGCTTCGAATGTTGCGCAGAGGCTGAACGTGAGCGCGCCATTGCGCTTGTACACGTACGGCTCGTCGGTCTTCGGGTCTGTCGGCATGATCCAGCCTGAGATCGGATCTTTCAGATCCTCAAGGTTCTCAGGAAGCGATTCTTTCTGCTGCCAGTAGTTCACCACCTGCCACTGGATATTCTGAAGGTCCTGCAGGCGGATATCGTCCTGCTTCTCGCGCCTGATCTCTTGCGGCGTGCCGATGATGAAGAATCCGGCAACGATCGTCGCGAGCACGAGCACGCCTACGCCGTAGTTGATCATCTTGGCCTTAGAAGGTTCACGCTGCCAGTAACCGCGCATATCCGCGAGGAAGTGCAGGAAACCTGCGCCCGCCACAAGAAGCACGGTGAGGACTTTCAGCAAGAATGCCACGGTAACTGCTTCGCCCTGCAAATACGTGGTGAGGGCGACGATGAGATCGACAACCATCGCGAGACCCGCGAGGAAGAGCGTGAGCACAAGTGCCCAGCGCCTGACCCACGTCTCGCCGCGCGACGAATCCGCCTGCATGTCGCGGCGAATGAGACGCATAAGCAGCATGAAGACTGGAGTGAGCACGATGAGCGACGCTGTCTCATAGCTGATCTCGCTGCCGTACGCTCTGTAGTAATAATACGAATCTCGGACCGGGTTCGGGAACGCTGTATTGATGTATTCAAATATCAGCGAAACGAAGGCGATGACGCCCCCGTAGAGCGCGGCCATCGCGCCTACCCAGAGAAAGAAATCCTTGGCTGTAACTCTAGCTTTTTCCATAGAGAAGCTTAGGCTTGTATGCGAAAAGCATAGCACAATAGCCCCGCAGTCAAAGGCCCAAAAAGAGCGGCCTAACTATGCAGGAATTCCATCACGTCACCGTCTTCGACGACGTATTCCTTACCTTCGGTGCGCAAAGTCCCCTTTTCGCGCGCCTTGCCCCACGAGCCCGCTTCAAGCAGCATGTCCCAACGAATGACTTCCGCGCGAATGAATTTATCTTTGAAATCCGTATGGATCGCGGCACCGGCTTCGGGCGCAGTAGATCCACGCTTGATCGTCCATGCACGCGTTTCTTTCTCGCCAGTAGTGAAGAATGAAATAAGGTCGAGCAGCTTGTACGCAGCCTTGATGAGAGAGTCGAGGCCGTCTTCCTGTACGCCGAGTTCGCGGCGGAAATCCGCCCGCTCATCGCCGTGCACATCACCCAGTTCGTTCTCCACGCCCGCATCCACGAGCACGTACTCGGCTCCGTTGTCTTCGAGATACTGCTTGAGCTCGCGCCACCTCTCGCTGTTCTCTGCATCGATATTGAGTGCACCGCTCTTGCGATTGAGCGCATAGAGGATCGGCTTCATGGTGAGAAAATTCAATTTCTTTGCGACAGCGCGCTCTTTTTCGTCGAGCTGCACCGTCCTCGCCGCCTTGCCGCTCTGGAGGACTGGCACGATCTTGCGCAGTACATCGCGCTCCGCGATCGTTTCTTTGTCGCCACCTTTAGAATCGCGCTCGGTACGATCGAGGCGTTTTTCTGCGCTCTGCAGATCGGCCTGGACAAGTTCCAGATCGATCACTTCGATGTCGTATCGCGGATCCACCGCGCCCGCTACGTGATGCACATCCTCATCGTCGAAAATGCGTACGACCTCCAGAATGGCGTCGACTTCCCTGATGTGGGACAGGAATTGATTGCCCAGCCCTTCCCCTTCTGAGGCACCCTTTACGAGTCCTGCAATGTCGACGAATTCCACTATGGCGGGAACGATTTTCTGCGTATTCGACATCTTCGACAGCGCGTCGAGACGGTGGTCTGGCACAGCGACAACTCCTACGGACGGATCGATCGTGGCGAATGGATAATTCGCAATGAGCACGCCCTTGCGCGTGAGCGCATTAAAAAGCGTGGACTTGCCCACGTTCGGAAGACCGACAATTCCCACTGAGAGCGACATATTTCGAGCAACGTACCACACAAGCGCCGCCTTGACGAGCTTTTGCGCGCGGGATTACTATCGATAGTGGCGGACTTATCTGGCAAACCCAGGAGTCGCGCCGAGCATCAAAGCAAAGGGAGAAGACTGATGACGTGCCGGAACGGTAAGCGG
>CBIMKN010000080.1:0-3578 GCA_966244515.1 uncultured bacterium | reverse complement strand
TCGTGACGATGATCACGGCGAGACCCACATAGTGGCCGGGGACGATGACAACGAAGTAGACGAGCGCGTTGTATATCGGATTGTAGACAACTGTGTGGAAAAGGGAGCTGATCATGGTCGGGTATTCGGGCTATTGTACCTCCGCGGTCTGCTAAGCGCCACGAAGCGCTTTCGTAAGCGTACGGATATCTTTCTCCATATCTCCATATCCTGCTCGGGCAGCGTCTTTCTTGGCGTAGAGCACATACGAGGCTGGCGGAAGACGCTTCATTTCCTTTTCGATAATGGCGCGACAGCGGCGCTTTATCAGATTGCGCGCCACCGCCTTCGCTGCGACCTTCTTCGATACTACGCACGCGAATCGAGGCTCGCTGAAGCGTGATGGGCCCACCGATACAGAAAAAAGACCGCCGTGGACGCGGCGAGGGGAGCGAAGCCCCCTGATCTCGGCGCCCGTGAGGCGGTTTTTCTTCGGCATCCTTGGAAATTACACTGAGGCGGAGAGGCGCTTGCGGCCTTTCGAGCGGCGTCGCGAAAGCACCTTGCGGCCCTTGGAGGTCGTTGTGCGCGATCGGAAGCCGTGCGCCTTCGCGCGCTTACGCTTCTTTGGCTGATACGTTCGTCTCATGAACGCGACTATACGCTAAATATGCGTGCATGACAACCCATTTACTCCCGTCGCTCGCTCTCCACAGCTTGTCCACATGTTGTAAACATGGTCTCGAATGATCCGCGAGCTTCCCAGTGCGCGAGTCGCGCGTATAATACGTGAGCTTGTACTGCGCATGCATATATGATGACCAATCGAGAACTATGGCAGAACGCATTGGTCCAAATCGAGTTGGGAACGACGCAGGCATCCTTTAGGACCTGGTTTAGGAACACCGATATCGCGAATAGGGACGGGGGCACCGTCCAAGTAGCCGTCCCCTCTAAGATAGTGAAGGAGTGGCTCCTTGAAAAACATCACAAACTCGTCCTCAAAGCCCTTCGCAGTCTTGATAATACGATCCGCACCGTCGAATACGTCGTGCACCGATCCGCTCCGACCGCAGAAAGGAAGGCTCCGCGCGTAGAGAAACCGCAGGAGAATGCATCGTTCGACCTTCAATCCCTCTATATTGATAAGCGCGACAACCTGAATCCACGGTACACGTTCGAGACTTTCGTGGTGGGTCCCTTCAACCAGCTCGCGCATGCGGCGGCAAAGGCGGTGATCGATCGCCCAGGCCTCACGTACAACCCGCTTTTCATCTACGGACAGACGGGACACGGCAAGACCCACCTTATTCAAGCGGTGGGGAATCATTTCAAGAAGCAGCACGCGAACAAGAAGGTGCTCTACTGTACGTCGGAGAAATTCGCGATGGACTACATCAATGCAGTGCGCGCGGGAAGAGCAAATAATTTCAAAGACCAGTATCGACAATACGATGTCCTCATCATGGATGACATCCAGTTCATCGCGAACACAGAGAAGACCCAGGAAGAACTCTTCCACCTTTTCAATGCGCTTCACGACAACAACAAGCAGATCGTATTCTCCTCAGATAAGCACCCGTCGCTCCTGCCGGGCTTCGAAGAGCGCCTCAAGGGCCGCTTCGCAGCTGGTGTGATCGCCGAGATACCTGAGCCCGATGTCGAATCTCGTATCGCGATCATCAAGGCGAAGATCGAGCAGCATGGCTTCTCCATTCCAGAGGACATCATCCAGTACATCGCGGAGAATGTGCGCGGCAACATCCGTGAACTTGAGGGTGTACTCAACATGATCGTCTGTAAGTCCCAGCTCAAAGGAAAAGCTATATCTCACGCCGACGTCCGCGCGCTCATCAAGCACAACGTGAAGCCGAACAGGGGAGTCTCGATCGATGAAGTCGTTCGTCGCATCGCGAGCTACTACGAGGTGCCTGAGAAGAGCATCTATGAAAAGACTCGCAAGAAAGAGGTGGTGAAGCCCCGCCAGATCATCATGTACGTTCTTCGCGAAGAATTCAGCGTCTCGTATCCGTCGATCGGAGAGAAGCTTGGTGGTCGCGACCACACTACGGTGATCCACTCGTGCGAGAAGATAAAAGAGGAGATCAAAAGCAATAACGCGCTCGAACAAGAGCTCGATCACATCCGGACGCTGATACACGCGTAAATATGATGTACGCATCCCTTACACGCACCGCCGCATCCGATCTCGGCGACTTTCGCGCATCACTTTTAAACTGCGGATATCCTGTGGAGAACACGCGAAACAGCGGTGGATATCGTGAGGGACAGTGGGTAGGACAAGTTCATAATAACTTCAGGGAAAACTCGTCTTCTCGAGTTACCAACATTTCATTCCCATCTCGCGCAGAAGTTTTCAACAGCAATCATCGCGTCATTACAACCAGTCGTACAGCCACATTTATGACTTTTCCCCGCTGTACACAGGACTAATAGTAGTAATAGTATTTATATATCTGAAAAGAATATGAAGATCGCAACAACAAAAGAAAAACTCCTGAATGGGATATTGATGGCAGAGAGGATCACAGGAAAAAAAGAATCACTCCCAATACTCGCATGTGTGCTTATTGATGCGACTAAGGATGTTACGCTGCGAGCGACGAATCTTGAGGCGGGTATAGAAGTATCTGTTCCTGGAGAAATAGTCGAAAAAGGTGTTGTTGCCGTTCCTGCTTCGATACTCTCCCAAACGATCCGATCGATCAGTGGGGAAAAAATTTCACTCTCGAGCGAGGAGGGGAATCTTTTGGTCGAATCACGCGGTACGAAAACCCTCATAAAGGCGATCCCTCATGAGGAATTTCCCGCACTCTCGAGCGATGGAGGAAAGAAAGATATCAAGCTTTCTCGTGAGCGACTTATACACGGCATTCAGTCGGTCGCGTACGCAGCCTCGCCGTCGATGATCAGACCTGATCTCGGTAGTATTTATATATCGATACAAGATGGGGTTATGGTGTGTGTCGCGACCGATTCATTCCGCCTCGCAGAAAAACTCGTATCTGAGACAGGTGCGAAGAATTCGGGAGAGCTCCTCATCCCGCTTAAACACGCCCTAGAGCTCGTCCATGTACTCGAGAGGCTCGATGATGACACTGTGTCGATTTCGACTGATGACGCGCAATTGGTGGTCACTGGCGCGGGTACTAGATTCGTATCGCGTGTCGTCGATGCGACTTTCCCGAATTACAAAGAAATCATTCCGAAGAAATTCACATCCGAGGCGACAATGCTCAAGAGCGATCTCGGTGAGATGTTGAGAAAGGCACGCGTGTTCTCGGGAAATGAAATGCATGTCGGTCTCCACCTCTATCCAAAGAAAAAGATATTCACAGCGACCGCACGCAGTGCGGATGTAGGGGAGATGTCTGACAGTATCGACGCCGCACTATCAGGCGATGATCTCGACATTAATTTTCATATCGGCTACCTATCGGATTGCCTCTCCTCGATAGAATCGGACTCCGTCACCCTGGGTTTCTCTGGGCCAGGGCGTCCGCTGGTCATCCGGGGCGTCTCAGACGCAAATTTCACGTACCTCGTAATGCCGCTCAATCGGTAGTAAAAACCCCGGC
>CBIMKN010000079.1:0-3627 GCA_966244515.1 uncultured bacterium | reverse complement strand
AGTCGGCATTCGCGCCGGCAAGCTTGAGGTACGCTACGCCACCGCCTACGACAAGGACCACGATCGCGGCGATCCACCACAAGTAACGGGCTGCGTGCGATTGGGGCGCAGGTGCCGGGGGCGGAGTCTGCGGCATCGGCTGCTGCGACTGAGCGTTCTGATTAAAATTAAAGGGAGCGTTTTGTTCTGGTGGCATATGAACCCATTGTAGTACGTGGAACTGGCGTCACGAGGCGCGCTGTGTATAAAAGATCGTGCGGATCGTACCGGAGACGTCGAGCACATTGAGGCCCACGTTGTCCCAGACGCCTCGTTTGCGGTCGAAAACCCAGAATGCCGGGAATCGCAGGAGCTGATTGTCTATCAGGAATTCACGATCGATCGGGTACTGCTTGCCCTGCGAGGACTGCACGAGAAATTGCATATCGGCAGGAGTGAGCGGCTCGTAAATGCCGTCGGTATTCGAATAGAGCGCGTCCATGTCCGGGATCTTGTACGTGAGGACCATCGGCTTCGAACTCAAGATGTGGAGCTCTTCCCCCTCTTCTGAGAAGAATTGTATGTACGGCATGCCGAATGATTTCATCAAATCGCCCGCGTAGCCGCGCACCTGATCGAAGGTGTCGAGCGCGAGGAGGTTCGGCGGCGGATCTCCCTTGCGGAATTCGTAGAGATACACGTCCACGGTATTGCCATCGTAGAGCGAACCGTCGGCGCGCACGAGCGATTTCGCGGGGATCTCGTAGGTGCTGTAGCTCGTGTGGAGCGTGACCGATGTGTCTTGATTGAAGGTGTTGCCGAGGCCTGTGACGGAACGGTGCACGTAGTCGATCGTCACGATCCCGACAGGGCTCTCAAGGCGGATGTCGTCGATGAGGTACGAGCGATTGCCCGTAACGCCCTGCATGATGATCATGTCCTCGTACCCGTCCGAGAAATTGCGCTTGTGCGCATGGATGCGCAGCTTCTCCATCTCCTTCGCTCCCGTCTTGATCGCGTACTCGCCCTTGTTGTCGGTGCGCACTTCCGGCACGTCGGGGCGGCTGATGATGCCGACGAGCGCGTTCTGTATCGGCGCACCGGTCGTATCGACGACGCGGCCGTGCAGCGTCGCATTCGTGCCATCGTCGCAGCGCGCCTTGAAGCGCGTGCAATTCTCCGCATTGAGCGAATCGCGCTTCGCGTAATCGCCGTCGAGCTCTGCGAGGTAGCTCATTTGGAGGAGCTCGTCGGATGTCGCCTTGCCCGATGACACCTTGGCCGAAAGCGCCCGCTGCATCTCTATCGTGCTCGTGCCTGCGACGGCGCTTCCGTACACTTCGTTGTGGAATTGGAGGACAGGCGGCAGCTGCACCGTAGGCACCTCCTGCAACTCGGTGCCGCGCATGATCGTCGAGCTCGAGATATGAGCGCGCAATTCGGCGATCTGCTCAGGTGTGAGCCCACGCTGCGCGGCCCACAGGAGGTCGAAGTGCACGAGCGTACGGTTGCCGTATTTGTCGAGCTCCTGGAACCAGAATCCCTTTTCTATTTCAAACGCATTGAGGCCAGATACGCCGGCGAGCGCGTTGCGAATATCAGAAATATTCTGTTCGATCCGCTTCTGTTCGGCATCTGCCTTCGCATTGGCCGACTGCGCCGCCTGATACACCTGATAGACGGAGAATGCTCCGTATGAGAGCGTCGCAAATATCACGATGATCGGCGGGACCACGCCTCGCCAAAAGGACGACATTAGAAAATATTGTAGCACTGCCACGCGCTCGTCAGTGCTCGATTCACTGCGCGACTATGTTGCCTTCGTGTTCGGCTCGCGCGACATTCTTGTAGCCCCATGTGCCAGCTTTCTCGAACGTAAATTCCCAGAATTCTTTCGGCTGCAGCCTCACGCATGAATCGAAGGCGCTCTGTCCGCACACATCGCCGCCACGAGGATACACGGTGCCGCCTTCGACAGCCGCGGCGGAGACCCACAGTTCGCCCGACGAATTGTTGGTGAATCGCACGGTGTCCCCCACGCGTATCGTCGCGCTTTCGGGCTCGAAGCCGTCATCGGTGTATGAGACGAGCAGCTGGAAACCCTTGCTCGTCTCGAGGACCTGCTGCATGGCGTCGGTCATCGGAGGTACTTCTTCGACCTTGGCGGTCTCTACGGGAGTGCTCGAGGTGGCGAACATCCCGAGGTTCGCGCCGTCGCGCACGTACATGTAGCCGAGCGACGCGGCGATCACGACGAGAGCACCGAGACCGAGATATACCTCCTTCTTCGTCATTTCCATATGCGTATTATATCTGTGAGCTATCGCTTGTAGATGACTTATACACGTCTATCGCTCCTGGAAGACCGGTACGACGTTGACGTAGATAGTCTCCGGGCTAAATGCGGTGTCGCCGTACGTGTCGCAATCGAGGGTGTATGAGGTACGCTCCGAGATCGCCGACGACACCTTACCCGGATTGCCTGAATCGAGCGCGGTCCAGGAATCACCGTTGGAGCCGGTCACGGTGCAGCTCTCTACATTATCGACATTCCAGTGTATGCGGGTAGTGCGGCCTGGGCGCACAACCTGCGGGCGAGCCTGGAGGTGGCCTGAGTAATCGCCGTCGTCAACAAAGTCCGGCGTCGGGTTCGTGCATGTGGAGGCGCCTGAGCTGCAGAATGTCGGTGCGACGCACGTGGTCGTGGTGGATGTAGAGCACGAAGAATTGGTGTAGAGTATGGCACTCCCGGAGCATGAGTACACAGGAGCGCAGCTGCACGACGCGTATCGATATGTAGCGGATCCCGAGAGCGTGCCGTCGTTACATGTGCGCGTCTGCGCAACGCTTGAGCAGAGCTGGCCTGTCGGCGCAGTGAGTGACGTGTAGAACGTATCCGACTGGCCATGCTCTAATGTCTCGCCGTCGAGTGTGCAGGATCTGCGCACCGTGAGCGTGAGTGTGCCCGTACAATCCGCCGTGCCACCGTCGCCTGCCGCGGCGCCTGCGTACGTGCGTGTAGCCGATGGCGAGACAGTGGTCGAACCCGCGGTGCTCACGTAGCCGATGTAGTCGATGTAGAGGTCCGTCGCTCCCGTCGAGCTCCACGTCACGGTCGCCGAATCTCCCTGATTGATCGTGGACGGTGATACCGTGATCGAACACGTAGGTGCCACCGGTTCATTGACGGTGAGTACCGCATTGTGCGTGCCGTCGCTGCCGCCAAGACCCGATGCGGTGCACGCGTAATTCGTCGTCTCTGCCGGAGAGACTGTAGTGGATCCCGATGTCGTTACGTACCCGATGTTCTGGATGTAGACGCTCGTCGCGCCGCTCGAACTCCATGTGAGCGTCGTGCTTGCACCGTAGTCGATAGGATTCTTCGCGAACGATACGGAGCATGATGCAGCAGGTGCGGTCCACTCCACATAGATCACACCGGGGGCACCGCTTCCTCCCGCCGGTCCGCTCGCATTCGCACCCCCGCCACCGCCTCCGTAACCTTTACCATTGTTGTTCGGGCTCTGGTTGCCTGCCGTTGCGTTCACGGTGCTGTTGTTGATGATGAGACCCCCGGGGCCGCCCCCGCGCCCCGCCGCGGTGGCCCGCGGGGCAGACCCCCAGGCGCCGGGCCGCAGAGACCGCGCG
>CBIMKN010000078.1:0-3659 GCA_966244515.1 uncultured bacterium | reverse complement strand
CTTTTGGATTGACCGCTATCCCCCCTTTGCCGCCGCCGAATGGCACGTCGACAAGCGCATTTTTCATCGTCATCCAAAACGAAAGGGCCTTTACCTCATCCATGTCCACGTCCTGGTGGTAGCGGAGGCCACCTTTGTAGGCGCCGCGTATGTTGTTGTGCTGAACCCTGAAGCCGTCGAAGCGGCGAACCGTTCCGTCGTCCATGGTGATCGGAAGCGAGAGCTCTACGATGCGGTCCGGCTCTGAGAGCCTCGCGAAAAGCAACGGAGAAAGTCCTAAGCGACTATGCGCCTTCTCCAGTTGCCCTTTGGCGGTGAGCCAAGGATTCTGATGCATGCTCGCTATCGTAGCACCTAGTGCAAATCCACGGTTGTGAGTAGCTGCTCGAAATCGCTCACGATCTTATCTTCTCTCGTGATCCACCCGACGGAGAACACGTAGGCTCGGCCATTGTGAATGAGCGCGACATTATCCGTGGCATACAGACCATCGGTCATATATCGTGCCGCAGCCGTGCCATCGACGGTCGTTGAGGCGATCTCGCCGCCGAGAAGTTCGATATTCGACCCGGTCGAATTGCGCATCCATGTGCGCACGTCCGTCTCCGTCGTCGGGATGATGACGACATTGATACTCGTTGGTCCTTCACCGTTCTCCGGCACCTGCGCACCTGCCTCTCTATCGACAAGTGTTATCGCGTGAGCAGCTGACCCATCAGAGCTTCCGGTCTCATTCAGATCATACGCATTTGAATAGTCGAAAGTAATGCCGAACTGGTCGCTCTGGAATCGCTTATATGACTGTTCCTCCGGTGTGCTTGGAGTACCGGAGATAGAATCCACTCCGAAGAGGTTCGGAAAGAAGTAATACGCTGCGCCAGCTATAAGCGCGATTAGTATGATAGCTCCAATGATTTTCTTCATCGGGGCAGTATATCACGCAGCACTTTTAGACCTGTTCCTTAGCTTGGCGCAACGACGGCTCTTTGAGGACATTCACGATCTTTCCATCATCGAGGTGGACGAGTCGCTCGGCCATTTCGGCATATTCGGGTTCGTGCGTGACCATGATGATCGTTTGCCCCTTCTTATGTAATTCAGCGAAAATATCCATCACAACGCGTGATGAATGATTGTCGAGGTTCGCTGTCGGCTCATCAGCGAACAGCACGCTCGGTTCGTGACCGATTGCGCGCGCAATAGAGACACGCTGCTGTTCACCGCCAGACATCTGGCTCGGCAGGTTCCCCAATCGATGACCTAGCCCTACGCGATCGAGTGCGATCGCAGCTTTTTTATAGGCTTGGGCTTTCGTTAGGCCCTGCATCATCAGCGGCAGCGCGACATTCTCGAGCGCCGTGAGTTCCGGAAGGAGCGCGTAGTCCTGGAATACGTATCCGAATTTTTTGAGCCTAAAGTGCATTTTCTCGTGCTCGCTCATTGCGATCGCATCATGACCGTCAATAGTGATCTCGCCGCCAGTCGGCTGATCGAGGAGGCTGATCTGATAGAGGAACGTGCTTTTGCCGGCGCCGGAACGACCCATTATGGATATGAACTCCCCGCTCTTTGCCTCAAAATCAATACCCTTCAACACTTCAGTGACGACATCACCTCGTGTAAAAGATTTGCGTAGGTCTTTTGTCTGTATCATAGGTGTATTAGTTCCTTCCGAGAATCGAATCGAGGGTATTCTTGCGGACGATCATCCACGCTGGGATATAGCCCGCAATGATGGTGGACACAACGAGGAGCGCGACACGCACGAACGTGCCGACGGGCTCCGCAACAAGGATTCCATCGCTGAAGGGGAAATTGATCGGATGCGCCTGGAACGTAGGTACGAGGACGCCGTATACAAGTGCCAGACCGATACCAGAGCCGATCACGGCGTAGAAGATCGATTGAAAGACGTATGAGATCTCAATGGCCTTCCCGCTGATGCCGATACCCTTGAGGATTCCGATGAATTTGCGTCGCGTGAGCGCGTTGATGAATATCACGATAAATATGGTGATCGACGATACGACGAGCCCGAAACTCGAGAATCCTGCTCCCAACATATTGAACGTCGTGATCATGTCCTTGAGGAATTTGGGCTGACCGTCCTCAAATGTCTGAACCTTCGCGTACTGATCGACGCCGCGGAGCTTGATCGCATCTCGTACCACGGCCGGGTCTGCACCAGGCAGAAGCTTGATCGAGATCTCATCCACGTTGCCGTCGTTGCGACCTATCATGCTGCGGAATTGCGTGTCGTCCATAAAGACACGTAGAGCTATTTCGTCGACCTTGCTCTTCAGGATCCCCTTGACGGTCACCTCGCGCGTTACGTCGCCGACCTTCAGGCGAATCTTTGTCCCGATGCCGACATTCTCAAGCGTTGAGAAGCCCGGCGTTTCAACGGGAAAATATTGCTTAAGGAGGTAGTTGCCGATCACCACCTTGTCGTAGTCCCCCGGCACGAGGAATTCGCCCTCCACGAGATCCGATCCGATTCCCGTCACTGTATCCTCTGCGATCGGATCGACGCCGACGATCTGCGCACCCACGATATTGGCCTTGTCAGATTCCTTGCGAGTCTTGTAGTTGGCTTCAAGCGTGCCCGACTCACGATACCGCGCGGTGTATGTATCAACACCTTTCAATGTATCGATTATCGCCAATATATTCTGGCTATTCTCAATGTATGTCTTATCGTCGAGCGTCGAAACGATCACATCACTCGTGTACTTCGTGCGCACGGCTTCGACGGCACCCTGAATGAGACCGACGAGAATACCTGAGACCACCACGAGATTGAGGAACGTGAGGATCATCACGAAGATAATGAGACCAGTGGTCCATAAGCTCGCACGGCGAAGCTGCCGCACTGCGAGATAGAAACCTATCCTGATATTGAGGAGCGAGAACATGCTCACTGCTTCTCACTGACGATGACGACGTCTCCTTCGCCGAGGCCAGCAAGTATCTCGATGTTGCCAAGACTCGATACCGAACCGGTCGTGACTTCACGCTCGATGACGCTCTCACCCTCCAGTATCTTCACGTATTTCTTTCCGTTCTTTTCAGTGACAAGACCTTGCGGAACGCTTACGACACCGCCCTTTTCTGCCGTCGTGATCACGATATTAGCGGTCATACCAGATCGAATGCGTGCGTCGTTGCTGTCGAATTGAAGGAGGGCACGGTACGTAGGCACGCCGTCTTTTACGGTCTCGGCCGGATCGATCGACACAACCTTTGCACCAAAGGACACGTCTTCGCCGTACGCATCGAGCGTGACCGTCGCCGGATCGCCCACCTTCACGAGGGCTATGTTCACCTCCGGAACGTAGCTTTCTATCTGAAATGCGGCGGAGCTATTCATCGATATTTCGGGCGTATTGGGCGAAACGATCTTCCCTGCTTTTGCATCCACCTTTGTGACGACCCCTGTAAAGGGAGCCCTGATCACGGTCTTCGTCAGCTGCGAGCGCGCGTTCTCAACATCTGCTTCGGCGGCTTTCACTTGGGCCGCTTGCGCATCGATGTCAGCCTGTACGGTACCCGCTTTTTTAAGCGCCAAGGTTCGCCTCGACGACTCTAGGGCCGACTGCGCATTGCGCTGCGTCACAAAAACGTCGGCCTGTAGTAGCTCGTCCGCTGCATCCTGCGCC
>CBIMKN010000077.1:0-3710 GCA_966244515.1 uncultured bacterium | reverse complement strand
ATAGAACACGCAGCGGATGCTGCGCCTGCAGCGCACGAGAGCGGCATCCATGTCGCGCTCGCGGCTGAGAAGCTCGGTACCCTCTGGGGCATCCCCATCACCAACACGCTCATTATGAGCTGGGTAGTCATGGCGATCCTGCTCATCGCGGGATTCTTTATCGGGAGAAGCCTCAGGATGCAGCCGGGACGCTTTCAGACCTTTGTGGAGCTCCTGTTTTCATACGTGGAAGATTTCATCAAGACGACCCTTGAGAACGATCTCTGGGCTCGGCGCCTGTTTCCGCTTCTCCTGACGATCTTCCTGTTTATCGCAACAGCCAACGTGCTTGAATTCACGCCGGGCATCGGTTCGATCGTCTTTCACAACGGGCACGAGGCAGTGCCGCTTTTGCGCAGCATGAACACCGACCTCAACATGACGCTCGCGCTCACGGTGATCGTGGTCCTGGCGATCGAGATCGCCGGCATACTTGCCCTCGGCTTCTGGCGCTACGTGGGTAAGTTCATCAACTTCTCTTCGCCTATCAATTTTGTCGTAGGCATCATCGAGCTTGTCTCAGAACTCTCTCGATTCGTCTCGTTCTCGTTCCGTCTTTTCGGCAACATCTTTGCAGGGGAAGTGCTCATCGGTGTCGTCTCTTTCTTCGTGCCGTACTTCCTGCCGGTGCCTCTCATGGGCTTCGAGATGTTCGTCGGGATCGTGCAGGGCGCGGTATTTGCGCTCCTCACGCTCTTCTTCGTGAAGATGGCGATCATGGAACCGCACGGGAGCCACTAGCGGTGGCTTCGGTGCGGCGCTGTGATACAGTGAGCCGAAATTAGCAATTAGTAGTGTCGAAATATCTCATATGGATGTTGAATCAGCACGCATGATCGGTATGGGTCTCGCTGCAGGCCTCGGCGTACTTGGTCCTGGCATCGGCGTCGGCCTTATCGGCGGTCGCGCGATGGAGGCTATCGGACGCAACCCCGACGCGTCGGGCAAGATCGTTTCCAACATGATCCTTCCGATCGTGTTCACGGAGGCGCTCGGCATTCTCGCGCTCGTCGTATCGTTCATCATTAAGTTCGTATAGTGCATGGAAGGATTAGTCACGGCATTCGGTCTCAACTGGAAGCTCCTTGTGATGCAAGGGGTCAACTTTGCCGTACTGCTCGCTGCTCTCACGTACTTCCTCTATAAGCCGGTCATGAAAATGATCGACGAGCGCCGCGAGAAGATCGCGGAGGGCGTGCGCAGCGCTGAAGCTGCGGCGCAGCGGCTCGAAGCGGCAGAAGAGGAGAGCAAGGGCATAGTGGGCTCGGCCTCAAAGGAGGCGGAGCAGCTCGTCGCGTCGGCGCGCATGCGCGCAGACGAAAAGGGCAATGAGATCGTGCGCGCAGCCGAGCTGAAGGCGCAGAGCGTGCTCAAGGATGCGGATGCGCGCGCCGAAGAGGCGAAGCGCCTCGCGCTCCAAGAGAGCTCCAAGGAGATCGCGCGAGCGGCAATGCTCGCGGCAGAGAAGATTCTCCGCGAGAAATCCGCATAAGTCATACGTATGGAACAGGCGTACGCACAGGCACTATGGAAGGCGGTCGAGGGCGGCATGACGCCGCACGCTGCCGTTAAGGCGCTTACGGAAAAGCTCCATCGCGACGGCAGGATCGCTCTTATGCCTAGAGTCGCGCGCGCCTTCCAGCGGCTCGCGGAGAGGGAAAGCAGCAAGCACGACATCGTGCTTACAGTAGCTCGAGAAGGCGACGAGCGTCAGGCTAAGAGCGCGGCGAAGGAGATCCTCGCCTCGCTCAAATCGGACGCGGAAGGCCTCAAGACGCAAGTCGACGATTCAATCATCGGCGGCTGGCGCCTCGAGGGCAGAGGGATGCTCGTCGACAACAGCTACAAGTCGCAGCTGCTCAAGATTTATCATCGTGTCACAAACGCATAAATTACAAGTATGGATTCATCTACGGTACAGAAGATTCTGAAGGAGATCGAGAATGTCGCGCCTGCGCATGAGGGGCAGCATGTCGGTAAGGTGATCGCTGTCGGCGATGGCGTCGTCGCGATCGACGGCCTCTCGAAGGCAGTCATGTCCGAAGTGCTCATCTTCGAAGAAGCAAAAGGGAAGAAGCTCTCGGATTCGATGGAAACGCAGGGCGATCTTCTCGGACTCGTCCTGAACCTCGAAGAAGACGGGGTTCGCGCTGCGATCCTCGGCGATACTGAGCGCGTGCGCGAGGGGATGACGGTCAAATCGACGGGCAAGGTGCTCGAAGTGCCGTCAGGCGACGATCTGCTCGGCCGCGTCGTGAATGCGCTCGGTGAGCCGATCGACGGCAAAGGTCCATTCAAGAATGTCACGATGATGCCCGTCGAACGCGAGGCCAAAGGCGTGATCCAGCGCAAGTCGGTGACAACGCCGCTCGCGACCGGCATCAAGTCGATCGACGCGCTCATCCCGATCGGCCGCGGACAGCGCGAGCTCATCATCGGCGACCGCGGCACCGGCAAGACGACCGTCGCGATCGACGCGATCCTGAACCAGAAGAACGAGCCTGCGGCGACACGCCCAATCTGCATCTATGTCGCGATCGGCCAGAAGGAGTCGAAGACAGCGCGCATCTCGCAGCATCTTCGCGAAGCAGGTGCGCTCGAATACACCATCATCGTCGATGCACCGGCTTCTGCTCCGGCGGCTCTCCAGTACCTCGCCCCGTTCACCGGTGTCGCGATAGGCGAGTACTTCATGGACAACGGCAAGGATGTCCTCATCATCTACGACGACCTCTCCAAGCAGGCGGTCGCATACCGCGAGCTCTCCCTGCTCCTCAGGCGTCCGCCGGGCCGCGAAGCGTACCCAGGCGACATCTTCTACCTCCACTCAAGACTTCTTGAACGCGCAGCCCGTCTCTCCGATGAAATGGGCGGCGGCTCGATCACGGCGCTTCCGATCATCGAGACGCAGGAGGGCGACGTATCTGGATACATCCCGACCAACGTGATCTCGATCACTGATGGTCAGATGTTCCTCCTCACCGATCTCTTCAACAAGGGCATCCGTCCGGCCATCGACGTCGGTATTTCCGTCTCTCGCGTCGGTTCCGCTGCGCAGACAAAGGCCATGAAATCAGTCGCGGGGGGTATCAAGCTTGAGCTCGCGCAGTTTCGAGAACTGGAAGCATTCATGCAGTTCGCCTCGGATCTCGATAAAGAGACAGCGGATCGCATCGAATCCGGCCGCCGCATGGTGGAAGTCCTGAAGCAGAAGAATGGCGAACCGATCCCGCTCGAGAAGCAGGTCGCTGCGATCTATGCAGCCAATGCAAAATTCTTCCGCGATGTACCGGTGAATCAGGTGACGACTGTGGAGAAGGCATTCATTGATTTCCTTGATGCCAATTACTCTGCGACGCTTGCTGGCATCAAGAAGAGCGGCCAGCTCTCAGACGACGCAAAGAAGGAGCTTGGTGAAGCAATGGAGAATTTCCGCAATGCTCACGCGGAGCATTTCTCTCTCGCAAAATAATCCTTTCGCTTTATGGCAAATCTTAAGTCCATAAAGTCTAAGATCATCTCGTCAAAAAAGATGGGAACCGTGACGCGTGCCACGGAGGCCGTGTCGGCGGTGAAAATGCGCAAAAGCCAAGAGCGCGCCCTCTCGGGCCGCGCGTACGCAGCCGCGGCGCTCTCCGTGCTTGAGAGGCTCTCTGCGACCGCGGATCTGT
>CBIMKN010000076.1:0-3840 GCA_966244515.1 uncultured bacterium | reverse complement strand
GTGCCTGACACGATCCAGTCGCGTTGCGAGATCTACACGTTCAAGCAGCCGACTCGTGAAGTACTTGCTGAGATAGTGGCGGATGTCGCAAAAAAAGAAGGCTACAGCATCGAGAAGCCGGCGGCGGATCTTGTCGCACTTCTCGCGGAAGGGTCCTTCCGTGATGCCTTGTCGATCCTGCAGAAAGTGCTCTCGATGACGACCGGTAAGAAGGTCAGCGGAGAAGATGTGGAATCTGTATCGGGTGCGCCGCGCAGCGAGATCATCCGCTCCATCATCGGCTCAGTAGCTCACAAAGACACGAGCGCAGCTCTCGCGGCGCTGCGCGTCGCGGTATCCGACAATATGGATGCGCGCACGCTCGCGAAGCTCTTGATCCATCGTCTTCGCATTATTCTACTCATGCGATATGCGCCGGAGCTCGCGCAAGAACTCAGCGAGGAGCTATCGGAAGCTGATCGGGATTTCGCTATCGGTGCAGCGAAACTACCTGCGGTGAATTCCGACATGCTTCGCAACTTCTTGGATGCGTATAGCAAAATGGCATATGCTGCGGTGCCGCATCTTCCGCTCGAGCTCGCGATCATTGATACGTGCTCGGCATAAGTCCCTCATATGCCGATAACGATCCACAATCACATCATTGATAAGCTCGCGCTCTTGTCGGGGATCATCTCCGGTATCGCGCTCTATCCCCAGGTGTGGATCATCATGCATTCAAGCAGCCTTGAGCACTTCTCAGGGACTACCTTCGCGATACTGTTTCTCAATAGTTTCGTGTGGCTTGCGTATGCGATTCATCGAGGCCTACTCTCGCTCGGCATATCGGCAATGCTCAACATCCTAGGGTCGGGCGCTGTTCTTGCGAAGATACTCTCCGTCGTCATGTAACCCACATAGTGCAGTCTGCTATTCTTGAGACATGCACTTCGAGAAAACCCGCTCTCAAAAACTGTCGGAAGCGTCCATAGAGCTGTTAGAGCGTAATCGGCGTGTGCGCGATGGCAAACAATACACGGTCCCGTCGCCGGCCTCCTACCCCATGCAGTGGTTATGGGACTCGTGCTTCCACGCGATCGCGCTCTCTCACTTTTCCACGCTCGACGCTAAGGAGGAAGTACGGTCTCTCTTGAGCGCTCAATTCAAGAACGGCATGATCCCGCACATGATCTATCGCGGTGATGGCGATCTTCTCAAGCTTGGGGATGGATTCGTAAAGATCGATTGGGGGCACGAGACCACAAGTACCATCACCCAGCCGCCGATCATCGCGGAAGCAGTTCTCGCGATCTATGCTAAAGACGGCGATAGGGAGTTCCTCACGGAGTGTTTTGAGCCGCTACACAATTTCTTCGAGTACTTGCTCAGCGCTCGTGATCCGCGCGGGAATCACTTGGCCGGCATCATTAATCCCGACGAATCCGGTGAAGATAACTCGCCGCGCTTTGATGGTGTGTTGGGACTGCCGCCAGTGCAGACGCTGCAGCAGAATTTTGCGAGCCGCATGAAGCTCGTGGAAGAGCTGCGCGCTGGGAATTTCGACGCCCCGTTTATGAAGCAATTCTTCTGGGTAAAGGACGTGCCGTTCAATGCGATCCTCGTCAAGAATTTGCAGGCGCTCTCGCATATGGCGAGTATTCTCGGCGACATTGGTCGCGCGGCACGATACGCGGACAAGGCGGAGCTTGTGAAGCAGGCGATGCGAGAGCGTATGAGCGACGAACACTTGTTCTGGTCCACCTACGGCGAAAGTTATATGAAGATAAAATTGGAGACGTGGGCCATCTTCGCTCCCATGTACGCTGGGATCGCCACGAGAGAGGAGGCGGATCATTTGGTGAGAAATCACCTTATGAGTGAGCAGAAATTTCGCACCGAATTCATGGCGCCCACCGTCGCGATGACGGAACGGACCTTTGATCCCGAGGGCTTCTGGCGCGGTCCTACGTGGACAGCTGTGAATTGGTTCATTTTTAGAGGATTACTCGATTACGGATACACGGACGAAGCGATGCTCGTCCTGGAGTCGACAGCCGCTCTCTTGGAAAAGTCTGGTTTTCGCGAGTATTACAATCCGCACACCGGTGCAGGGCTCGGTGCGCAGGATTTCACCTGGGGCACGCTAGTCGTAGATATGATCGCTCGTGCTAAAGAGTATTCTTCTCGCACATCTGTGTAAGGAATACAACGACGTCGCTCTGGGAAGGCACGAAGAATTCCGCAGCGCTCAGGGGATCCGGTCCAACCCTTACGGTGACCCCCTCGCGGAGTACGCGAAATGCATCTTCATCCGTTATCGAATCACCGATATAGATAGGGATGAGAGGAGCACCGGACTTTTCGCGAGCCATTTTGAGCAGCATCTGCGAGCACTCTCCCTTCGTCCAGTCGATCGCGGGCGAGACCTCGAATGTACGCATCCCGTCCATTACCCGCAAACCTTTAGCAGCATACGGTGAGATTAGCTCGAACATTCTTGAGCTGAAAAGTGCGGCGTCCGCATCGGAAAGAGCGCGATAATTAATGGCGGCACAATGCACCTTGTCCTCGAATATCAGCCCCGCCTCTTCATCGGCAGTTTTTCTGAATAGTGCGCGCACAGCATCGATCGCCGAACGCTGGGGTTCCGGCGTCTCTTTAAGATCGGCTTCGCCGATCGCTTTCCATTCGAGGCCGTGGCTTCCGGCGTACCAGATGGTATCTATGCCGACCCGCTTTTCGATGTCTGCGAGAGATCTACCACTCACAATAGCGATAGGGTGCGTGCGTGAACACTCGACAAGCGTCTCTCTCAGTCGGCTCTCGATCTGTGCATCATCGGGTATAGGTACTATGGGAGATAACGTGCCATCGAAATCGAGAAGCAGCATGTAACCTGCGCTCGATACGCGCGTTCTGATCTCCTCAATATGCTGCAAGGCATCGCGCATGCTATTCGATGCCTGTGAGGGATTTGATGAGCTCTGCGGACCAGCGATAAATATTGTATTCGCTGACGCTGCGACGCATGGCCTTCATCCTCCTGTGCTGTTCGGTCGGTTTCATCGTGAAGCCTTTGTGGAGCGCGTCGGCGGTCTCCTCGGCGCTGTAAGGATTGATGAGTATGGCACCTTTCATGTCGCGCGATGCGCCGGTGAAATTGCTCAAGATCAAGACGCCCGACTCATCGCGCTTTGCTGCGGCGAACTCTTTCGCCACGAGGTTCATACCATCGTGCAGAGAGGACACGACGCACACATCGGCGAGTTGGTAGAGGTCTCTCAGCTGCGCGTGCGAGAGGCTCTGCTCATAAAGAACGATCGGTTTCCAGTCGCTTGTGCCAAACGCGGCGTTGATGCGGTCGGCCTCGGAGCGGACGAGGTCACGATACTCTGTGTACTTCTCAACAGAAATGCGCGTGGGTGAGCCGATCTGAAGGAATGTCATCTTGCCGATGTACTCAGGGTGCGACTTGAGCATGAATTCGATGCCTTTGAAGCGCTCTGGAATGCCTTTGATGTAATCGAGTCGATCTACGCCTAGAGCGAGCATATCGGTGTGAACACCGAATTCCGTAAGTATGGATCGATCTGCATCTTTGCTCGACTCCGCCTGTCCTGGGAAGGCGATAGAGATAGGAAATGCCTTTATGTACGACGGATGGCCAGTGCGAGTTATCGAGAAACGCTCGTAATCAACGAGGGATTCTATCTCTGCAGCGACAGTCTCGATGAAATTGTTGCAGTACTGTTGTGTGTGGAAGCCGACAAGATCCGCTCCGAGCATTCCTTCGAGGATCTGCTTTCGCCACGGGCAGATACTGAACTGAGCGGCGGATGGCCACGGGATGTGCCAGAAGAT
>CBIMKN010000075.1:0-3955 GCA_966244515.1 uncultured bacterium | reverse complement strand
CTTTTGATACAGCTTGTCGATAAGCTCATTGCACGAGGCGCTTTTCCCGAGGATGCGCAAAAAGTGTACGAGAAACAACAGCTCAAATGGCTGGATAGGGAAGGAGATTATCCCGAGTACATCGAAGCGGTGGTCCGGGCATTCCGCGCGCATCTCAAGGGCGTTCACTACGGCGATCTCGCGGACGCCGCGAAAGAGATGGTCGACGAGCAATGGAAGCGCACGTACCGATACACGCGCGACCTGATCGCCGAACTCAAAAAGAAAGACTACTTCCTTTTGGCCGTATCTCATTCGCCAAAGACCGTGCTCGACAAGTTCTGCCCGAAGATCGGTTTCGATAAATCATACGGAATCGTGTATGAGATCGGGCCGCAGGATCTTTTCACGGGCACGATCGTGGATGAGCACCTGATCTACAATAAGGCGAATGTCGTGAAGCGCGCTATCGAGAAGGAAGGTCTCACGCTCGCACACTCGATAGGCATAGGCGATACAGAGTCGGACATTTCGTTCCTCGAAATGGTCGCGAAGCCGATATGCTTCAACCCCAATGCGAAGCTCTACCGCGAGGCGAAGAGGCAAAAATGGGACGTCGTGGTGGAAAGAAAGGACGTCATTTACCGCCTGTAGTCAAGCGGCCGCGCTTGATATACTCGCGGCATGGACCTCTCCCGCAAGCTCACTCGTAAGCCGCTCAAAGGCGTCGTGGCAGGCGTCATCGCCGGCGTCGCCGACTACTTCGCTATCGACGTGACGCTGCTGCGCGTCATCTTCATCTTTTTCGTACTGGTCACGGGATTTTTCCCGGGCGTGATCGGTTACATACTCGCTGCACTCGTCATGCCGGTAGACGAGCCTGTGATCCATGAGCACAAGGAAGGACATACGTCTGAGCAATCGTAAGATCGAGGAGTTCAGATCTGCGGTCTGGAAACACTACGATACTCATGCGCGCCGCGATCTGCCGTGGCGCAAGACCACGGATCCGTACAAGATCCTCGTCTCAGAAATAATGCTGCAGCAGACGCAGGTAGCCCGCGTCATTGAGAAATATCGTGAGTTTCTCAAGGAATTCCCGACGGTGTTCGTGCTTGCACAGGCACCGCTCTCAGATGTGCTTCGGGCGTGGAGCGGACTTGGATACAACAGGAGGGCGAAATATCTGCACGATGCGGCGAAAGCCATCGCGCTCGAATACAAAGGTAGCATCAAGGATGCGACAGCTGCGAAAAAGCTCCCGGGGATCGGGCCGTACACGAAGGCGGCGGTGCGCGTATTCGCATGGAACGAGCCGCATACGCTGATCGAAACCAATGTGCGCGCAGCGTACATCCACCATTTTTTCCAGAATTCGGAAGCCGTGTACGACAAGGACATTGTGCCTCTCATCGAAGCGGCCGCTGCGGGAGAGGACCCGCGAGAGTGGCACTGGGCGCTCATGGACTACGGATCGCACCTCAAAAAGCTCCACCGCAATCCGTCTCGCAAAAGCAAGTCATATGTTCGCCAGTCGAAATTCGAGGGCAGTGTGCGCCAGGTGCGCGGCGCTATCTTGCGCGCCCTCCACGAGGGTAAACCTCTGAAGGAACTTCTTTATGATCAAAAGCGCATCAAGGCCGCTCTCGAGTCGCTCGTACAGGACGGACTCATCGAGAAGCGCGGGAAGGACTGGCGCATCGCGTAACACGAGCGCAACGTTCTACATTACTTTTTGCGTTCCCTAATGACAAAGCGGCAAGACGCCGCCTTGCCGCAAGTGCTAACTCTTTGCCTGGAATTTTCGCAGAACAGCAAGACGCTCTTCATAAGTCTGTGCCGTTTCCTCCAGCAGTTCGCGCGCGAATTTATGCGCGAATTCGACGAGTTGTTCAGGTGTTTTGGTGATCATTGCTGTTTCACCGAATTCCGTTACCCATGTCATCGCGTTTTGCATGGCAACGGTCCAGAGCAAGCTCAGTATCGTTTGCCGTGCCACTTCATGATCCGGCCATTTCCTTTCGGCAATCTCACGTTTCAGATAGTTGGCGTAGGCTTCGGTGCCAACGATGGCACGTAAGTCATGAATTTCTGCTGACAATCTTCCCTCCCTTTAGCTCCCAGCAAATCTCCCAACAACAATAGAGCACAGGCTAGTGTATCGGTCAAATCGATACGATCACTGGGATCACGATCGGTCGCTTCATCGTCCTCTGCAGGAGGAAGCGCGACACTGCCTCGGCAAGATCTTCGCGCGCATTGTCGAGATCAGCAGCGCGAGGGTTGCGGAGACTGCCTTCGACCGACTTGCGGATGATGAGGCGCGTCTGGTCCATGAGGTCCTTGTTGTCGCGCAGGTAGACGAAGCCGCGGGAGATGATGTCTGGAGACTTGTGCAGTTTGCCTGTGCGTCGATCCACTGTGGCGACGACGACGCAAAAACCCTCCTGTCCGAGCGCCTTTCTGTCGCGCATGAGGACCTCCGAGAGTTCGGAGACGGTCTGGCCTTCCACTACGCGGATCTCTGCGGGTGCCTTCACTGCGTGTTTGTGCGCCTTTTCGCCACCGCGGATATCGATCACTGCGCTGTTGTCGGGGACGATGACATTCTCTTTTCGAACGCCCATTTCGACGGCGAGATCGGCGTGGACGCGCAGCATGTAGTGGTAGCCGTGCACGGGGATGAAGAATTTCGGGCGGATCTGCGAGTGTATCCACGCCGCTTCCTCACGATTGCCGTGGCCTGAGGCGTGCACGTCTGAGGCGTGGTACGTGATGATGTGTGCGCCCTGACGCGAGAGATTGTCCTTGAGCTTCTGCACAGCGCGCTCGTTGCCTGGAATCACCGAGGACGAGAGGACTACGGTGTCGTCGGGAGTGAGGCGAATGTACTTGTGGGTCTTGTTGCCGATGCGAGCGAGCGATGCGAATTCGTCTCCCTGAGCGCCGGTCGCCAAGATGATGACGCGTTCGGGCGGATATTGCGTCATGTTCTCGACAGAGATCACCGTATCGTCCTTGTACTTAATGAGGCCAAGTTCGCGAGCGATCTCGATGTTGGTGCGCATGGATCGGCCGTCGATAACGATCTTCTTGTTGTACTGTTCGGCGAAGTGTACGACGCGGATGAGTCGCTCTAGGTGCGATGCGAACATCGCGATGATGAGGCGGTTGTTGGCATTTTTGATGATGTCTTCGAGCGTCTTGTAGACGTTGACCTCGGGAATGGACCACCCGGGCTGCCAGACGTTGGTCGAGTCCATGAGGAGGCAGAGGACTTTGCGGTCCTTGAAGATGCTGAATTCACGCACTTCCTCTTCCGAAGGCACGCCGCCTTCGTGCGAGAGCTTGATGTCGCCAGTGTAGACGACATCGCCCCACGGCGTCTCGATGATGATACCCATCGAATCGGGCACCGTATGCGTGACGCCGAAGAACCGGATCGTGTGATTGCCGAGCTTGATGGCTTCGCCTTGTTCGACTTCGCGTATGACGACCGGCTGACCAGCAAACTCCTCTTGGCGCTTCTGGATCATTTTGCCCGTGAGTCGTCTCGTGTAGATCATCGGATTGCCGATGCGGTCCATGATGTAGGGGATGCCGCCGATGTGATCGAGGTGGCCGTGTCCGATGAGGAGCCCGCGGATCTTGTCGCGGCGCTCTTCAAGATATCCGGTGTTGGGAAGGATGTAATCGATGCCCGGCGTATCATCCTCAGAGAAGGCGAATCCGGCGTCGAGTACGTAGATGTCGTCGCCGATCTCGACCGCGACCATGTTGCGGCCGATCTCTTCGACTCCGCCGAGAGGAATGATACGCACTGCGTCTTTCTCCGGTGGGGGAACTTCACTGCCTGGTTTGCGCTCACGCTTTTCAGGAGTTGCATGTTCCACCTTCTGTCGGCCACGCGGCGGTCGAGCTGGCCTGTTGTGGAAGCTGCCGCGGCGTCCACGCTGAGGGCGATCTCCGCCCTGGC
>CBIMKN010000074.1:0-3987 GCA_966244515.1 uncultured bacterium | reverse complement strand
TGCGACCGCCACGGTAGATGCTGCCGGTAATGTCGAGGTTTCGTACCCATGGTACAGCTTCCTCATGGCGACCGATAAGGAAGAGCTCGAATCCAAGATCGAGTCGCGCGTACGTGCGGCGCTTAGCGCGACCGCGGGCACATCCGCAGATGCCTCAGCGGCGCTCAGTGCGACCGCGGACGGCACGGCGGAAGTGAATGACGACGGTGCTCGCGCACAAGCTGGCGCTCAGGCATCAGCCGACGCCGCGGCACGACTCAGTGCGCAGGCTCAGGCCCGACTTGTAGCCGAAGTAAAGGCGGCGATGGCCGAGGCTCTCGCAGAAGCCGACGCAGCGACTGATGTCGATGCGAGCGCTGATGCGAACGTAACGGGCAGCGGCTCGGCGACCATCCGATAGAATTCGCTACAGAAAACCCGCCATACGGCGGGTTTTCTGTTTGCCGAATTCTAGACAAATTCATGATGTGCGCGTACCCTGGACCTCTATGGCACACACACCTTCTGACCAACTTCTTAAAAAATATGCGGATGTGCTCGTTAATTTCGCGCTCGGCGGGGGCAAGGGCATCAAGAAAGGCGACGTCGTACGCGTTTCTGCCGCTGAGAGCGCAAAACCGCTTTTTGCCGAAGTATGTAAGGCTGTAATCGATGCGGGAGGCCACGTGATCTCCAACTACGGTCCCGACGACGAGAAGGGAGACAAGAGGCGCAACGAAAGCTTTTCGCGCTACTTCTATGAAAAGGCGACGCCGCATCAGATCGAATACTTCCCGGAGAAGTATCTCAAAGGCCTGGCTGACACGATCGATCATTCGATCTACATTCTTTCCGACGCGGATCCCCATGCGCTCAAAGGCGTCGATCCGAAAAAGATCATGCAGCGCGGCGTTTCGTTGAAACCATTCAAGGATTGGCTCAATGAGAAGGAGTGGAAGAACAATTTCACCTGGACGATAGCGCTCTACGGGACGCCTGCGATGGCGAAAGAAGCTGGCCTTTCTGAGAAGGCGTATTGGGGGCAGATCATAAAGGCGTGCTTCCTCGACGAAGCCGACCCTATCAAGACATGGAAGCAGGTGTATCGTGAGATCGAGAACTATCGCTCAAAGCTCAACAAGCTGAGCCCGAAGATCGACAAGCTTCATGCGGTGGGCCCTGACATGGATCTCTGGATCTCACTCGGTGAAAAGCGTGCGTGGCATGCAGGATCTGGGAGGAACATTCCGTCCTTTGAGATATTCACGTCGCCGGATTGGCGCGGCACCAACGGCTGGATCCGATTCAATCAGCCGCTCTACCGATACGGCAACAAAGTGACTGGCATCGAACTCGAATTCAAGGACGGGCTCGTCGTGAAGGCGAAAGCAAAGGAAAACGAAAAGCTGCTCAAGGAGATGATCGCGACAAAAGGAGCCAACAAGATCGGCGAATACTCGCTTACGGATAGGCGACATTCGCGCATCACGAAGTTCATGGCGGAGACGCTCTTCGACGAGAACATGGGCGGACCGTACGGCAACACGCATCTCGCGCTCGGTATGTCGTATCGAGATACCTACGCAGGTGATGTCAGCAAGCTCACCACGAAAGAAGCGGAAAGGCTTGGCTTCAACGACTCTTCCGTGCACACAGATATTATTTCCACCACCAAGAGGACCGTCACGGCGCATTTGAAAGACGGGTCGACCAAAGTCATCTACAAAGACGGGGAGTTCGTCCTCTAGGGCTCGGACGTGGTGCGACTAAAAGCGTATGAAAGTTGTGTATTTCGTAAGGCACGGTGAATCTGAGGCGAATGTGAATGCGCTTCCGATCCACATCGACGATAAAGACTACGCTTTGACGGAAAAGGGGAAGGAACAATCGAGATTCATCGCGCAGCGCGCTAAGGCGCTTGATTTCGAGGTGCTTATATCAAGCCCGTACGTGCGCACTCGAGACACGGCGGCCATGATCACTGACGCCACAGGGCACGCGGCAGAATTCAGCGACCTCTTCATCGAGAGAAAGGTTCCCTCCGAGATCAACGGCACAGCCGTGGACGATCCTGCTGTAGAAAAAGTACTCGAAGAATGGGTCCGCACATTCTATTCGGGCGAGCCTCGCATCGGGGATAGTGAGAATTTCACCGATATTGTGGAGCGCGCTCGATTGGCACTCGACTACCTCCTACAGCGCCCTGAAGAAAAGATACTAGTGGTCACGCACGGCTACTTTCTCAGGGTCGTTATGGCGGTCGTGATATTTGGCGACGAGCTCCAACCTGCTGAGCTGCGCAGGCTCGTTGCCGCTACGTCGACCACGAACACGGGCATCACGATGATCACGTACGATTCTGGCATTCATCGGCATGATGTCGATCCTGATCGTTCTCGTTGGCGCATTCGCGTTTTCAACGACCATTCGCACTTGGGCTGATCCTTCATCTGCACTTCAGGGCAAGCGCTGCAGTATGAACACTCGGACACGGTCCGGGTCGATTTTTATTCATACGCACGCACTTCTGTATGTTCTACGCAATCGCAGGACTGATGCTCGTTTTGTGGGTAATCGGCATCGCAACATCTCAAACGCTGGGCGGATATATTCACCTTCTACTGGTCTTCTCGATCCTTACGGTGCTCGCTAGCTTAGTGTACGGCGAAAAGCGATCGTAAGGGGGCGTGGCCGTAAGACGCCGCTTTCTGGATCGTCGGATAGGCATAGCGAAATGCGTGTGCTATAAGATATCTCTTTTATGAAATCAATTCGCACAGAGTGGTATATACGAACCATTTTCATTGCTATGGCTGCGATCCTCGTCGCGGCATGGGGGGCCAACACGGCGTACGCTGATGAAGCCGCTGCGTCGCTCTCCATAGCACCGTCCGGGCAGGTCATCCTAAAGAACGCTCGCGTCGTGGCGGTGGCGGGTCCGAATATCTCCGTTGAGGCTTTCTGGGGCATGGCGCACATCAGCGCAGTGATCCAGACCACGGGATCGACTAGGTTCGTTCCGGATATGGCGAGCGCAGACGCGCTTGCCGCCTTGACCCCAGGTCAGACCGTATCTGTTACGGGTACGTTGAGCGGTTCATTCGAGCGCCCTACGGTCATCGCATCGGTCGTAAAGAACGGAGACCTTGTACGCAGTTCCGTCTCGATCCTTGGCACGGTGGCCGAAAGCGGGGGAGATCCAAACTCCTTCGTGCTACACGTGCAGGGGAGCCCCGACGTTACGGTATTTGTCCCCACAGGAGCTCTGATGAGCAAAGACGGCAATTACGCGGAAGTGGACGACATCCAGCCAGGCGATTCCGTACGCGCAACGGGGACACTTGAGACATCCACGAATTCGCTCACCGCGAACCGAGTTTCCGTAGCGAGCCGCGCAGAATCGGATCTTGAGCCGGAGCCTGAGACAGTATCAGAGGGCCCGGGCGTCATCTCCTCAATTTTGAGCTGGATACGGGGTACGAGAGGCATCCTCTCAGTACGGGATAGGTAGTTTTCCACTTCATTTTCAGGAGCACCGGGAGTATACTCAAACTCCTTATGTCGAGCAGCGCATGGCTCAAGTACGTGATCGTGTTTTTGGGGGTGCTTTTTGTTCGTCTGCTGCCGTTTCGCGCGCCCAATGTGGAGCCAGTGCTCTCAGCGGTCATGCCGCTCTCTAAGCGCTATGGCGCTCTTGAATCGCTCGGGTTCGCCGTCCTCTCTATCGTGCTCTACGATGCGCTTACGGCCGGTATAGGCGCGTGGACGCTCGTGCCAGCGGTGGCGTATGGAGCGCTCGCGCTTGCAGCGTACGCGTATTTCCGCCGCGCTCCGGCAACGCGTTTGCATTTCGTGTCCTTCAGTATTGTCGGCGTTCTCGCGTACGATATCGTTACGGGGCTCACCGTGGGACCCATGGCATACGGTCAGTCGCTCTCTGCGGCGCTCGCGGGACAGATCCCGTTTACGGTGCTCCATCTTCTAGGCGCGGTCCTCTTTGCCGCCGTC
>CBIMKN010000073.1:0-4109 GCA_966244515.1 uncultured bacterium | reverse complement strand
ATGTGACCTTATCTTTCCCGATCAGGAATGTGCCGTAGTTCTCCGGCTTTGCGACAGCGCCTTCAGAGAAATACGCATCGCCGAGATCCGCCTTAAACTTCGTGTCGGTCGCGAGTGCAACATCATCGAGCGACTTCCCAATGAGCGCGAGCGCACCGTCGAGTGCCACCTCCTCGCCTGTAGTCCTGTCTACATTGATCCCGACGAGCACAGAATTGGGGTGCGCCCCGCCTGTGTATTCAGCGATCATGAGTCCGACGCTGATGTAATCGGCTCCGGTATACACGCTATTGAAAGAAATGACTTGTTCATTCTTTGGTATCGCGGAGTCGGGCTGACGATCCGTCGGATATTCCTTAAAGGCCGCAATCGCAGTTTCTACAGCCGAACGCACGACGGCGTCGACCGATTCTATGCCGAACTGCGGATAACGGACGTCGATCGAATACCCTTCCGTGTCTTCACTATGTTCCACCGTAGTGATCTCCACCGATGCCGTCGTCGTCGCCACCATCGACGGTTCTTCCAGCCGCGGCGCCTTGCTCCATATGAGGAACGCAGCACCGGATAGGATGATGAGCAGCGCCACATACACGAGCGTCCTTTGCATGAGTAAAGCGTACCATGAGAAAGAACCGCCCGAAGGCGGTTCTTTTTTAGTAGTCCATGTTAGAACCGGTGCCGCCGGTATCCTGACCAGACGGTGTCGGCACTGTCACGTTTACATCGGTGCCGGTATTCGGCACGCCTGGTATACCGCCCCTGAAGAGAAGTACGGCGCCGACGATTATCGCGACGACGACTACTGCGGCGATGGCCCAGCCTGCCGCGCTGTCGCCGCGCTCTGAACCGGGAGTATTGACGATAGTATCTGCCATAGAGTTGCCTCTAGCTGATAATCATCAAGGGTATCGAGTGAGCAGTGAAGGGCCGGTGAATCTAGCTCACTTCGCCTAGGTATGCGACACCGAGGCGCCTTCGCGCACTCTCGCCGCGAAAAGAACGTGCCGCGCTCTCTGGCACTTCGCCGCGCTCCCCTGCGTGCGCCGAGTGAGTCATCGCATCAAAACTCGACGCAAGGAATACCGTGTGTTTGCCATACTTGGCACATATCGCATCGATGCTCTCGAAGACATGCTCGACGCTTTTTGACCTGAGCACGGATCCGAAGAGGTCGAGCTGCGTCGTCTCTGCGCTCTCAAGACGCATGAGCGTGACGCCGGTCGCGCGATAGAGCTCTCCGCGCCGATACACCTTCGCAAAATGCTCTTCAAGAGCCTTGAGGATATCTTGCGGCACGCACGAGGCATGCGAGAGCGATACTTCGCATCCGTGATATTTGAAATCCTGCGTCTTGAGAAAGAAAAATACCGACGGCGAAGCGAGTCCCCACCGGCGTGCCTTGATGCACGCATTCTCTATATTTTTCGAAAGCTGCGAGAATATGAATCTCTTATCCCGAGAAGGCGGGGTGAATGTCTTCGTTTTTGAGATCGACTGATACGTCTCCCTGCCCCCTGTATCAAGCTCAAGGCGCAGCCGCCCATTGAGTTCATCCCATATCTCTTGATACGGCTTCGACACAGTCTTTTTGACCCACTCTTCATCCTTCGAAGCGAAGTCGCTCGCGGTGCGAATCCCCCATTTCTCCAGATACGCTGCAGTGTTCGGCCCGATCCCCCAGACCTGCAAGATCTTCGTTCTCTCCAAGAATTCCCTCGATTCGCGCAGCGGGATGATCGTGAGGCCGTCTGGTTTTTTCCATCGGGAGCCTATCTTCGCAAGAACTTTCGTGGCAGAGAGCCCGATCGAGAATGTCATGCCGAGCTCGCGCTCGAGATCACGCTTGATCGCCTCTGCCATCTGCGGGTACGACATGCGAAGCGTCCTGCGAAGACCGGTGAGATCGGCGAAGCACTCGTCGATCGAATACTCTTCGAGCATAGGTGTGTATCGCCGAACGATCGAATACATACGATGCGAGAAGAGACTGTACGTCTCGTAGTCGGACGGGAGTATCACCGCGTCCGGACAGATCTTCCGCACCTCGTGGAGCTGCATGCCGCGCTTGATCCCGAGACGCTTCGCCTCATACGTCATCGCCGAAACGATGCCGCGCTCTTTTCCGGTGATCACGGGCTTCCCACGGAGCGTCGGATTCTTCGCGACCTCGCACGATGCGAAAAACGAGTCGCCATCGATATGCAGGATCGCGCGCGGGAATGAACTGATCGAACCCCACGTCATATCCGCGCGCTACCTGATCACCGGCTCATCGCCTGCCTGCGCAGGCAGGTCGTCTGCAAGAAGTCTCGCCGGCGCTTTGCCGATCAGCCTCTCAAAAGATGTATCGAATCCAGGGTGCGAGGAAGCGAGCTGCATGAACTGCCAGAGCGCATACGCATCGTCGAATGCGCGATGCCTATCGACGATAAAGAGGCCATGCCGCTCAATGAGATGCGAGAGTCCGTGCCGCTTCATGTGCGGAAAGAGCGCGCGAGAGAGGCGCGCAGTGCAGAGCCGCGGTGAAGAGAATCTCCTCCCGATCCGAGCGAATTCCCTCTCTAAGAATGAATAATCAAAAGCGACGTTGTGCGCGACGAAGATAGCGTCTCGCGTGAGACGCTCAATATCATCGGCAATCTCCTCAAAATATGGGGCCGTGCTCGTCTCTTCCTGCGTGATGCCGGTAAGCGCAGTGATCCACGCGGGGACGCGCGCGCCTGGATTGATGGTGGATCGATAGGTCTCGATGCACGTACCATCCTCGATGCGAAGTATCCCCACCTCGATCACGCGGCTAGAGATCGCGTGAGTGCCAGATGTCTCCACATCGACGATCGCGAGGTTCTTATCCTTTAGACATTCCATACCTCGTACCGCGTAGGCTCACGACGCGGCTTGAGGGCTTCGCGAAGCGCATCGAGAAGCGGCCTCAAGAGAGCGTACAGAAGACTTTGTGAATGCTGTGTATACATATGCTTCGATATTTAAATTGCATGACTCGCATACAGGCTGCGGCGCACGCTCCGTACCTCAGCGATCTCTGATAAACCGACCTGCTTGAATTCATTGTTCTCTCTCGGAAGTACGGGTGATCTCCTCGCACCGGAGAGAAAGCGTTGAATGTCCAACCATGTATCAATTTTCTTCATACTGCGTGAATTACTGATGATTAATATTTCCTTACTACAGCTGTCACGACCGCCTCTACGCGAAATGATTCGGATGGGTAGATCGGTTTGTATTTCTTGTTGGCAGGTTCGAGAAAGTAGTGGTCGCCCTGTTTGCGGAGATATTTCATCGTGTACTCGCCGTCGACATTGGCGATCACGATCTGGCCAGGCTTGTACTGATTCTTGCGCTCGACGATCACCATGTCTCCCGGCTGAATGCCGGCGTCGATCATCGAATCACCCTTCACCTTTAGGATGTAGCTCGACTCTTTGTTGGGCGTGAGGTACTCATCGAAATCCATGACATCGAGAAGCTCCTCCTCTGCGGGCGACGGGAAACCCGCCTCGACGAGACCAAGCAGCCTCACCCCGCTCTCCCAGCTCGGGAGCAGACGGCCCGATCGATCTTTCGATATGAAACCGGCCTCGAGCAGCTGCTGCACGCGATAATTGACCGCACTCTTTGTCTTGTAGCCCCAGAGGGTCATGAGCTCGGAAAAGCTCGGCATGCGGCGGCGCGAATCGAAGAAGCCGCGCATTTTCTCTCCGTATTCCCTGATGTTGGAGGCATCTTGGTCCATATCGATAGTGTATAGAACGTCCGTTCTAAGTCAACATCGCACAGCTGTGCATAACCTCTACTGCTTTATTGACGCTACGAGGCGCGGTGTCATAGTGAAGCCAGGCATCACAGGGAGATACGGACATGGCACCTCCCCCATTCGGTGCCGATCTCGGCGCCATCGAGGCGTGGTTACGCGAGAAGATACAGAAAGCGCGGAGCTTTAGGTATTGCGCTCAACAAGTGCAGCTCTACGTCAACGACCGCCTCGAAGAGATTCTCGGGGTCACCGCAGTCCTGAAAGATCTCTGGATCGACTACCGGTTTGAGGAGGCGGATATCATCATCGCGCGGCCCGATGGGACGGCGCA
>CBIMKN010000072.1:0-4167 GCA_966244515.1 uncultured bacterium | reverse complement strand
GACGAAACAGTCGCACTCACTGTCTATCGGCCCTTGGTCCTCCGTGAATTCCGCACGCTCAAGACTTACTTTGCCGTCGAATGTATAGACCGTCGCGTTGCGGCCATTGCGCGTGGGGAGGACGCAGTCGAACGTATCGATGCCTGCAGCGACGCCGATGAACATGTCTTCCGGCTCGCCAATGCCCAAGAGATGCCGTGGCTTGTCCTTCGGCAATTCGGCGTTGACCTTCTCCAGTATCCCGAGAATATCCTGCTTGCTGAACGATCCGCCGATGCCGTATCCATCGAAATCCATGTCTGCCAAAGTGCGCGCCGAATCGAGCCGCAGATCTTCGTATCTGCCGCCTTGCACGATGCCATAGATGCCCTGCCGTGCATTGGCATCGATGTTCTGGCGATGCGCCGCGAGGCTTCGCTTTGCCCATCGATGCGTGCGCTCCATCGCCTCCTTCTGATACTCATGATCGGCAGCAGGCGATGTGCACTCATCGAATGCAAAAATAATGTCTGCGCCTAGCCTATGCTGGATCTCCATGGATCGCTCAGGCGTGAACCGATGCAGAGAGCCATCGTGATGTGATGTAAATGATACGCCGTCGTCATCCACGATGGCGAGCTTGCCGTGCTCGGTAATCGCTTCTTCGCTGTACACAGTAATCACCGCATCTTCTTTCGGAATGTCGGCCGCGGTGATCTTGGACACCTTCTTTCCAAAGCCTTCACCGAGCGAGAATACCTGAAAGCCACCCGAGTCTGTCATCGTTGGTCCGGGGAACGCCATGAATTTCCCCACACCCCCGCCTTTCTCAACGATCTTCTCCCCAGGCGTGAGGTACAGGTGGTACGCATTTGCGATGATCGCCTGCACGCCCATGTCTTTGTACATGAAGGACCCTAGGCCCTTTGTCGTCGCCTTGGTAGCAACCGCAATGAAGGCTGGTGTCTTGATGTCGCCGTGCGGCGTATGCAAAACACCCGCTCTTGCGAGCGAGCCCGGCAATTCCTTCTCGATCTCAAGCGCGACGGGCCGCTTCATGCAGGCGACTATAACATCACGATACCGACGCGGCTATTTGCTGCGCGGTATCGAGCGCCTCCCCTTGCCGCCAGCTCCATGCTGGCTCGCGCGCGAAGGCATGCGCACTGGCGTCTGCTGCCGAGACTGCGGCTTATCGAAATGCGGCTTATTGTTCTTTTTGTTGAATCCTCCGCCTTTCATATTACTTCAATTGTAGCACGCAGACGTTGCGCTTACCGCGACGCAGAAGTGCACCACCGCCTACAATCTCTTCGGTCGCGTTCATATCAGTGTTCACGGCTCTGCCGTTGAGGGTGACCGCGCCGTCATCTATGAACTGACGGGCCTCACGCTTTGAAGAAGCAAGGCCCGCGCTCACAAGCACGTCGATCATGTTCGCGCCGCTCTCTACCGTGCACGACGGCACAAAGGCTATGATGTCGCGGATCGACGCTGCGTCCAATACCGCTGGATCGCCGAACAAGATCTCAGAGGCGCGCGATGCGCGCGATGCTTCTTCCTCCCCGTGCACGAGCTCCGTGACTTCTGCTGCGAGCTTCTTTTGAGCGAACCGGGCCCCGGGATTCTTCGCGTTGTCCATGACGATGTCGTCGATGGTCGTCTTCGGAAGCATGGTCAGTTTCAGCAGCAGCTCCTCAACGGCTTCGTCCTCCACATTGAGAAAGAACTGGTACATCTCGAAAGGCGACGTCTTCTGCGGGTCGAGCCACACGGCGCCTTTTTCGCTCTTTCCGAATTTCTTGCCGGTAGCTTTGTTGACGATGAGCGGCCACGTAAGCGCGTAGACTGTCTTTTCGTCCCTGCGTCGTATGAATTCCACGCCCGCAAGAATATTGCTCCACTGGTCCGAACCTCCTACTTGCACATCGCACCCGTATTCGGCATTCAGGTGAAGATAGTCGTAGCCCTGTAGCAACGAATAGCTGAATTCGGTAAACGAGATCGGCGACTCTTTATCGAGGCGATCGCGGACTATGTCCTTCTTTATCATCGAATTGACCGTAAAGTGCTTGCCGACGTCGCGCAGGAATTCGAGCAAACTGAGCTTAGAGAGCCATTTTGCGTTGTTTTCCTCTATGAAGCCTTTCCCACCAAACACTTTTCGAATCTGCGCTGCTACGGCGGCGGCATTCTTCTGCACGGTGTCGGCATCAAGAAGGTTTCTCTCTTCGCTCTTTCCCCCCGGATCTCCGATCATCCCTGTGCCGCCGCCAGTGAGGATGATGACCTTATGGCCATCTTCGATGAAATGGCGCAGCACCAAAAGCCCCACTAGGTTGCCTACGTGGAGCGAATCCGCCGAAGGGTCTATGCCCAGATACACAGTGCGTTTCTGGCCGTCGGTTATCTCCTCGAGCGTCTCTGAGGAATGCTGGTGCGCATAGCCTCGTTCGCGCAGTGTTTCCGAGAGCTTCGCCATAGATGAAGGAATAGTACCACGCTAGGCCTGCGGGTCAGGCATGACCTTATAGACCTCCGCAATATCGCGCATGACCTCATCTTCGAGCCTGAGATCGGCAGATGCTATGTCAGCCTTTAGCTGTTCGAGGCTGGTCGCACCGATGATATTGGAGGTAGTAAATGCGCGATCGTTAACGAAAGAGAGTGCCATCTGCGCAGGGTCAAGCCCGTGCTTTCTTGCGACGTTCACGTACGCTTCGATCGCCTGCTGGTGCCAGGGCGAGTTGTACCTCGCTCGATTGCGTTCGAAGAGAATGTGCCTCGCCTTCTCTGGCTTTGCGCCGCCGAGATATTTGCCAGAGAGCACGCCTCCCCCGAGCGGAGAGTACGGCAAGAAACCAACACCTTCACGCATGCAGATTTCGGAAAGTCCGATCTCGAACGTGCGATTAAGCAGCGAGTACTGATTTTGAATGGTGACGACGCGCGAGAGACCCTTTTCCTTGGCCAGCCGCAGATACTCATTGAGTCCCCAGGGGTTTTCATTCGATACGCCGACGTGGCGGACCTTGCCGCTTCGTACGACCTCTGTCAGCGCCTCAAGCGTCTCTTCGATTGGCGTCGCATCCTCTTTGGTAATGCGCTCAACACCGCGCACGCCCCACACATTCGTGGTCCGCTCGGGCCAATGAATTTGATAGACATCGATATAGTCTGTTTGCAATCGCTCAAGCGTGCCGTCGATAGCCGCCATAATGTTTTTGCGATCGTATATCGTATGCTCCCCGTCTATTGGTCGCGTTCTTATGAGGCCGGACGACGCGACCTTGCTTGCGATCACGAGATCGTCACGCTTGCCGCGTTTCTTGAGCCAGGTGCCGATGTAGCGCTCCGTCGTACCCTGCTTCTCTGGGTCCGGGGGGATTGGATACATCTCTGCGGTGTCAATAAAATTGATGCCTTGCGTCAGGGCATAATCGAGCTGCTCGTGAGCGTCGGCTTCAGTGTTCTGCTGGCCCCAGTTCATCGAACCGAGACAGATCTTGGAGACCTTGAGATCGGTCCCGGGTATATTTCGATATTCCATAGGGCGGTAGTATAGCAAATGCTACTTTCCGTCTCTCTCACTTTCTCTCAGCTGCACCTCTTGCTCGTCCATTCCGAAATGATGCGCGAATTCGTGCCATATGGTCTCTGCGATGACTTGTGCTACGGGCAATCCGTCTTCTTCAGCTGCCTGTTCGATAGGCCATTTATAGAGCGTAATAGTGTCCGGCATGGTCATTCCTATGCCGTAATCCGGCCCGCGCTCCGTAAGCGGGATGCCCTGATAGTAGCCGAGCAGCGTTTCGTCTTCGTTCAGACCTTCTTGTTTGCGCACATCATCAGAGGGTTCGTCCTCCACCAATAGAGCGACATTCTTGATCTTCTCCCGCACCCACTGCGGTAGCCTTTCATACCCCTCCTCTATGAGCCGCTCAAATTCTTCGTCAGGCATCGTTGCGTACAAGTTCAGCGAAGCGCTTTCGCACCTTCTCGATCTTGGGCTCTATGACTATCTGACAGTATGGCGCGCTTGAATTGCTCGCATAATAGTTCCTGTGATAATCCTCTGCCGGGTAAAACTCCTTAAGCGGGACGATTTGCGTCACTATGCGTGTACCATCGTCCAGAGACGCCTGGATCTCACGCGCCACTCTTTCCGCTATCGTCTTTTGCGCTTCG
>CBIMKN010000071.1:0-4321 GCA_966244515.1 uncultured bacterium | reverse complement strand
TCGCAGACCAAAGAGCGTGACGAATTCCTGACGCGCGAACTGGCCGACCTTGAAACCTCTGCGGTGAAGCTCAAAGAGATCATCGCCGATCTCGAAAAGACGATCGACGAACGCTTCAAAGAAGGCCTCAAGCACATCAATGTCGCGCTCAAGAATTTCTTCGAGAAGCTCTTCGGCGGCGGCATGGCCAAACTTTTCATAGAGGAACCTCGACGCGGCAAGAAAGAAGAATTCGACGATGAAGACGAGGAAGAGGTCCCAGAGGAAGAAGAGGTCTATGCGGGACTTGCGATCGATGTGTCGCTGCCGCGCAAGAAGATCCGTGGTCTCGAGGTCCTCTCGGGAGGCGAAAGAGCTCTTACCTCCATCGCGATGATATTCGCTATGACACAGGTGAACCCACCGCCCTTTTTGATCCTCGATGAGACCGATGCCGCGCTCGATGAGGCGAATTCAAAGCGCTATGCGGATATGATCCGCGAGCTAGGAGAGAGATCACAACTGATCGTCATCACGCACAACAGGGCTACCATGGCCGCTGCGGGAGAGCTCTACGGCGTCACTATGGGCAGCGACGGAGTTTCGAAGCTGCTCTCGGTAAAGTTCGAGGAAGCCACGAAGGTGGCGAAATGATCCGAAGTGGTCTAGATTTGCGGTAGCCTGCACGCGGGCCAGGGATGAGGAGGCGCTGATGGAATTGAAGCAGATCGAATGCGGCAATAAAGAGTACGAGCCGAGGTCAGTCGATTCGAGCGATGTGGAAGGCGTTGGGTATGCCCACATCGTGGTTGGTGTACCGAGCGAACGCCAGGTGCCTCGGGGCCTGAAGACAGAGCGATCATTCTTCCTGTGGCGTCCGACGAAAGACGCCCCGTGGGAGCCGATCCCAGTCTCGGGCTTGCAGCGGGTGAGCGCGCTGTGTTTCGACAAGCGCGTCGAACCCTGCGGCACCGACGAGGAGCAGAACAGGCACATCGGCGACATGGTCCTGATGATCGACGGCGACGTCGTGCTGTCGGACTGACGTAAAGCCTCTGGCTTTTGGCCGGCGCGGAAGTATTCGCGCCGGCCATATCTATTAAATATGACCACAATTTGACGGTCGATGCCAAGTCTGCTAAGCTGCCGCCACTATGTTGAAAATAAGACTTCAGCGCATCGGCCGCATCAATATGCCGTCGTATCGCCTTATCGTGGTGGAACACACCGAAGGTCCGAAGACGGGCAAGTTTACTGATATCGTCGGCACGTACAATCCGCGCGCCAAGGAGCGCAAGCTCGACGAGGCCAAGATCAAGCATTGGCTCTCGGTCGGTGCAAAGCCTTCTGACACGGTCCACAACATGTTCGTCTCGGCCGGCATCATCAAGGGTAAGAAGATCAACGTGCTCCCGAAGTTCGTAGAACCGGAGAAGCCAGCAGAAGAGGCGGCCCCGGCAGAAGCGGCTCCAGCTGTAGAAGCGCCGGCAGCGGAAGAGAGCGCCGCAGAAGCTCCCGCAGAAGAGCCCAAGGCGGAAGAGAGCGCCGCGTAGTAATACTGAGAAATTCAGAAAGAGATCGGCCGCGACCCTGCCTGCGCAGGCAGGCTTTCGCGGCCGTTTCATTTGTTGTACAGTATTTTCATTAGGAGATAGCAAGACAGATATGGAAAGCGATCAGGCATTTCTCGAATACGTAGTGAAAGCGCTCGTGGACAAGCCGGAAGACGTGAAGATCAACCGCACCGTCGATGAGATGGGCGTACTCCTCACGCTCTCGGTCAATAAGGACGACATGGGGAAGGTCATCGGACGCAGTGGTGCGACAGCCAAGGCGATCCGCACCGTGCTGCGCGTGGTAGGCATGAAGAACGATGCCCGCGTCAATCTCAAGATTGAAGAGCCGGAAGGCGGAAGTGCGCCTGAAGAGGCGGCCAGCTCGGAGCCGTACGTGCGCGACACGACGGTCGACGACATCATCACCGACCTGAAGAGTCAGCAGTAACGCACGCGCTGCAAAATCAAAAGGCGGCCCTAGGGCCGCCTTTTGATTTAGTGCTGATTGAGGAAGTCGCGTCTGCGCATGCCGCTCTCGCGCAATTGCCGGTACATGCGGTACGCGCCACCGATAAGGAGCGCCATGAGGATCGTCGGGAGGCCGAGGGTGTACATATTGATCGATGCGACGAGTTCGGCGGTGCCTTTGAGAAACACAGGGAACGAACAAATGCGGCCTTCGAGCAATCCGCAGTCCATGCCCGATGTCGCGAGCTTCGCGATGAGGATCGCCGCTATCTGGACGAGAAGCGCAACACATGTTGCGATAAAAAAGGAGCGATGCTTGAATACCATCCACAGCAGTATACCCCGTTAGATAAATTCTCCGATATATTGCATAGTGCTAGCGCTCCTATCTAACGGGGTATATATGATTCATTTCCATATCGTCACGCTCTTCCCGGAGTCGATCGAGCCGTACCTCAATGCTTCGATACTGGGGAAAGCTCAGGAGAAGAAAACAATAAAGGTGTCATTCTACGACCCGAAGGATTTTACGCGCGATAAATACGGACGCGTCGATCGACGGCCGTATGGCGGGGGACCGGGCATGGTGCTTGAGCCTGATGCGATACTCCGCGCCGTCGAAAAGGCGAGGGGCAAAAAGAAGGCAGAGATCGTATTCTTCGCGACCGATGGAGCGCAGTTCGACGAGCCGATGGCGCAGAAATTATCGAAGAAGAAAGACATTATTTTTATCTGCGGTCACTACGAAGGCATCGATGCGCGCGTGCAAAAGATCCTCAAGGCGAAGAAGGTCACGGTGGGACCGTACGTGCTCACGGGCGGTGAATTGCCGGCCGCGACCATGATCGACTGCATTGCGCGATTCGTGCCAGGCGTGCTTGGCAAGGCGGAGTCGCTTGAGGCCTCGCGCGTCTCGAGCCCCGAGGTGTACACAAGGCCGGAAGTTCTCGAATGGAAGAAAAAGAAATACAAAGTGCCCGCCGTGCTCAAAAGCGGTGATCACGCGAAGATCGACGAGTGGAAGAGAAACAAGCGAGCCGGTTCTTGACCACAAGGGCTCAGAGGCGTAGCGTTCTTTCAGTGTATGAGTAACGAGTAAAAAGCGTACTATCGACGGCAACTCAAACACCCAAGGAAGGGTACAGCGATGGATGCAGTAACACCTCCGCGCCCGGTGACCGGCGACGACCGATGTCGGATCCGTGACCAGGTACGCCGCACGCTCGAGGCCGAGGTCGCGAGGCTCAAACAATCGACTAAGGAGGCACAGTCGGCGAACCGCCTGCTCGAGGTGCTGAAGGCGAGCGCGGCCAATCCGAACGATCCCACGGTCATTGACCGCGCCAAGAAGGTCGTCGGCGCACGCATTGGGCGGCTCCGGCAGGTGAAGTCGGCGTTCGAACGCGCTCAGTGCCGTGTCGTGGTGATCATCATCCATTTCACGAGGGGCAATATCGGATTGGACCACTTGCGCGATGATGCGTGCGCACTCCTGCAGCTCAACGGCAGCAACGACGACATCAAACAGATCTGTCAGATCTATCCGGGGCTCCGCAATAAATTCGAGTAGCGCGGGGTGCTCGTAAACTCAGGTCAGGGTAGGGGGTCCGGCGACAGCCGGACCCTTCATTTTTGCCGGTTCAGCCCGATTTCTTGACGCTCACTGCGACTTCATATATATTTGTGCGACCTTTGCCCCGGCCCGATTGAGTTGTGACTAGGCCAAAAGCAGGATTGTACCGTTGAAAGACACGGTTTTTTAATAAAAAATTTAATAAGGCTAGTCACTTGCGGCGAGGAAATGCGCCGCAGGCATCGTGCATGGCAAAAACGTCCCAGAAGTCGAGGCCGCAGAAGTACTTCGGCAAATTCAAGGAGCCCTTGGTCAAGCTCCCGTCGCTCGTCGAAGCTCAGATCAAATCCTTTACGGATTTCGTCGAGGGCGGCGCAGAGCGCGTCTTTAAAGAGTTCTCTCCGATCTCCGACCACTCGGGGAAGAAATTCGAGCTCAAGCTCGTGAAATTCACTTTCGGTGATCTTCGATGGGACGAACAGTATGCCAAGCGCTTTATGAAGACCTACGAGGCCCCGCTCTCGATGGTCGTAAAGCTCAAGAATAAGACCACAGGCGAGGAGAAGGAGCAGGAGATCTTCCTTGCTGATTTCCCGTGGATGACCGCGCACGGCACGTTCATCATCAACGGCGTGGAGCGCATCGTGGTGCCGCAGCTTGCACGAAGCTACGGCGTCTTTTTCGAATCCATTCCGTACAAGGGCAAGAACTATTTCGCGGCTAAGATCATCCCGGCTCGCGGCGT
>CBIMKN010000070.1:0-4408 GCA_966244515.1 uncultured bacterium | reverse complement strand
GTGCTCGTGATGAAGCTCAAACCGATCGACCGCAACGGCGTGCTGATGATCGCCTTCGCCGCATTCTTCGGGCTCCTCGGCTTCATGTTCATCACCGGCAGGGGCTTCGAGAGCAAGCCGCGCCCGTCGAAGTACGAGCGCGAGATCTAGCCTCGCGACGAAGCGAGAAGCGAACCGGCCGGGCCCATTGCCCGGCCGTTTTCTATTGCCCGAATTCGTAGCCAGCGGCGAGCCACCCGGCGATGCCTTCGGCGTAGCGAATGACATTGGTATAGCCGGCGGTGCGCAACATCTCTGCTGCGCGGATGTGGCGCTGGCACGTGGGTGAACCGCAGTAGGTGATGATCTCGGCATTTTTGTCGCTGCCGATAGTCGCTTCGAGATTCTTTACGAAATCAGCGTCCTCCTGGACATTGATCGCCGTCGGCAGATGCTTCATGGCGTACTTCTCGGGACCATGCGTATCGATCAGGAAGTATCCTCCCTGCCCCGCGTCAATTTTCTTTTTAAGCTCCTCGGTAGTTATAGTGCGATCCATAGGCGCATTGTATGCAAATCCTCGCGCGCCGCAACGCGCATTGATACGATAGCCGCATGCTGGTCAAAGCTAGGGTGAAAGCCGGTGCGAAGAATCAAAGCATCAAGAAAGTAGCCGATCGCTATGAGATCTCGGTACGCGAAAAAGCCGAAGGCGGTATGGCCAACGAGCGCGTCGTCGCGCTGCTCGCTCGCGAACTCGGCGTGCCCGCAAAGAAGCTTCGCATCGTAAAAGGCCACCGCTCGCCGAGTAAGACCATCGAGGTGCTCTAGGATTGGCAAAGCGCCGCCGTGGGCGTAGCATTCTGGCAGACCAACGGAATACCGGGAGATATCGCATGGTCCCAATGCAAAAGAAGACTCTCGTGCTCATGGCCGCCCTCCCGCTGGACAGCCCCGCCGAAAGAGACACCGACTTCGCTCTAGGATCTGGGCCCGGCAAGACCATCATCGCTGCCCGAGCTTTCGGTTCGCTGGACGAGCTGATAGCCATGCTGCCTACGCGTCCTGAAGTGACTCTGGTGCATCTCACTGATGAGAGGCAAACGTCGCGCGTAGAGCTCGTGAGATGCTGCCAGCAGATTGCACCGCTCATGGCCGCACATCAACAGAGGCCGTGGGTCTGCTTCGCGAACCCTGGCCTCAACTTCCTCTCGGTCAATTTCGTGAAGCACCGCGTCCCGATACGCACCGTGACCTCTGAGGTCGCCGCTGTCGTGGTCTGGATGCGAATGCTCAGCGAACGTGCACTCGCACGATGATCGGAGCGAGACGTCCGGACGCCCCAGCGGCGCCCGGACCGATTTTTTTCCACAATATTCGCCTAGAAATGCAAGTACAGCGCATACGTCTATATGGCAGACTTACCAGCTAATTCGATACATTGGCTATGATTTTGTTCTTGATCATCGGTATAGTCCTTGGCGTTCTCGGCCTCGATTTCGCGCTGCAGAACACGCAGGAAGTGACCGTCACGCTTTTCGCGTGGCAATTCACGAGCCCTCTGGCGCTCGTCATACTCGGCTCGATGCTCGTGAGCATCGGACTCGCACTCCTTGCGATGATCCCAGCCGTGATCCGCGACTCGCTTGATCAGTACGCGCTCCGCCGCGAACTCCGCAAAGCAGACGCTGCATCATACGCGACGGATCAGCAGACCGTCTAAGACCCACAACGTACCGAAATGCCTCGCACAAAGCGAGGCATTTCTCTGTCTGGTCATACTTGACATAGAGCCTCGTCAGAGGGATAATATAAAGAGCAAGGCCGACCGGCCGCGCATCCTAAAGGAGGATCGTCATGATCCGTTTCGCGCCCATTGTGGGGATCCTGGTGCTCATCGCGCTCGCTCCCCCGATCGCCGTCCCGAAGGCCCAGGCGACCCAGTCGCCGGCGACGACGCTCAAGGTCCAGCGGAGCACCTACGTGTGCCCCAATGGAAAACCGTCGTGGAAGAACATCAATATCTGCATCAACTGGTGCCAGGCCAACGGCAACTACCGCGGATGCCTTGAAGATTGCATGTGCAGCCAAGCACGCTAAGTCGCCGACGCTTCGCGAGGACCCCTCAGAAACCAGCCAGGAACCAACCTGGCTTTTCCTTTGCTAGCCATGCGCACTCTCCGGCGTATACTGCCCACATTAGCTAGCAGAACTATTCTATGAAAATACTCGTCTGGCTCGTGATAGTGCTCGCACTCCTCGGAGGCGGCTGGTACTACTTTACTCAGATGGATCAGGCACCCGCGCAGCCGACCGGTTCGGCCGGCATCAATGGCTCAAATGATCAGGGCAACATGGGCGGCGCAGGCACCGGCACGGTGCAGCAGCCAATGAGTGACGGCGCCGAAGGCGTAGTCATCGGCTCCAACCTCGCGCTCGGCACCGACGGCGAAGCAGGCATCGGCACGTACCTCATCGGCTACACCGGCGCTCCCGTCTACACCAAAGACGGCGACACCGCGACGACCTCTACCTGTTACGACACGTGCGCCAAGAATTGGCCGCCGTACATCGTCGGCGCAGAGGACAATGTGACCCAGGTGAAATCCGGCGTCGATGCGTCGAAGACCGGCACGATCATCCGTACCGACGGATCGATACAGATGACCTACAACGGCAAGCCGCTCTACTTCTACGCAGCCGACGCGCAGGCGTCCGGCCCCAAGGGCGACGGCGTCAACGGCGTCTGGCACGTGGCGAAGCCGTAATCCCCCACTCCACGCACAAACAGCCGGGCACCCGCCCGGCTGTTTGCTTTCCGAGCGCCGAAGTATAGAGTGCGGCGCAGTATCTGACCGGGAGGGCGGAATGTATAGCACCATCGTTATCGACTGGACTGGACGGATGCCGAGTGGCGAAGAGGCCCTTGTCATGCAGCGGGCGGCCAACATGTTCCCCGCCGACGACGAAAAAGCGGCAGTGGAGTTCACCCACTCGCTGTGCGAAGGACTTATGACCTGCAAGGGTCGCAAGACCATCGGCACCATCAGCGGCGTCATCTTCCATGCGTACCTCGGGGAGCATAAGGGCACGCCGTGGACCTATGAATTCCTGCTCGTCGACGGCCTCGGCCAACTTGATCCGACCCCCGACATGGGCCCGATCTGGATCACAGGAGCCGGCACCGACCAGCTCTCCGTGACGCCGGTCGATGTCGGAAGGACGACCAAGGTCAAGACGACCAAGCTGAAGCGGCAGTAGCGACGGGAGAGAACAATGCCACGAAAGCGACTCACCAAGGTCATTCGCAAGACCCGGCGGCGCAAGCGCCGGTCTCGGAAGCGGTAGGCATCGCTGCCCTACCGATACGCAACCAAGCCGGGCGCGTGAGCGCCCGGCTGTTTCTATTCGTTGTGCTCTCTGAAAAGCGTACTCTCTGGGTCGCGCATGATGTCGGTCTCCTCGCCGGTGCGCGCCTTGGCCTCGATCTCCATCCCCTGCGCTTCCTCGGCGTTCACGATGCGGCCGCGTGTCGTGAGCCATCCGCGCGCCTGCTCCTTTTCCGGCGTGTAGTCGGGAAACCGCTTGCGCAGCTCGTCAAGCGCGAGGGTGTGGTTGCTCGCCACGAAGTTCTCATCCTCGTAGCGGATCACCGCGCCGCGGACCTTCTCCGGCCCGCGCATCCGCTCGCCCCCAAATCGGCCAAAAAGCCCCATGGGCCAAATCCTAGCACGCGTCCCTGCACCCTTATGAATGACCAATTGACGCTATTTTCTGTGGGGGTAGCATTAAATCTATGGCGAGCAAAGGGCCAAACAAGATTAAGAAGGTGGATCGCGCTCAAAAACTGAGTATCGGCGAATCGATAGAGGAATTCTCAATAGCCATCGAAAGCGTCCATTGGGCACTATATGAAGTAATTATTTCGAATCTATACTCGAACGCAAAGACTAAGCACGATGCTCTTCAGAAGTTTATTCGTAGTCGAGGTAAGAAAGATCGCGGGAAAAACTCTTTTACTATTCGCGTCGAAGATATCTCACAATTTAGAAAGCTTGAGAGGTCCTTCGATCAGGCTCACATTGCTCGAGATTACGTGCCCAAGAGCATATTTGTGATGCTAGTCAGCAACCTTGATAATCACTTTAAAAGATTATTGAGAATTATTTTCGAGTGCCGGAAAGATTTAATAGACAATACCGAAAAAAACATCAGTCTTGCTGAGATTTTCGAAATGGACAGCATCGAGGATGCAAAGTCGTACGTACTTGACCGAGAAATGGATGATATTTTATCGAGTAGATACCGCTTTCTGGAGTGGCTGAAATCGAAGTTGAAAGTTGATCTTAAATTGGACACTGTTCTGATGTCCGCACTTTTCGAAATTACCGAACGCCGAAATGCAATCGTTCATTCCGAAGGGTGTGTC
>CBIMKN010000069.1:0-4475 GCA_966244515.1 uncultured bacterium | reverse complement strand
TGAATCCACGGGAGAGTCCAGCATCCTGATGGAACTCACGCAAGAGCCTTACCCCGAGCGAGTGGAAGGTGGTCATGATAGGCATGCCTCTGCCATCTGGGAGGAGAGCTCGCACGCGATCCCGCATCTCTGCGGCCGCCTTGTTCGTAAAGGTGACCGCCAAGACCTTGTGGCTCGGTACCCCCTGCTCTATTAGATGTGCGATTCGGTGCGTGATGGTCTTTGTTTTGCCAGCTCCTGCCCCCGCGACGATAAGGAGGGGGCCGTCGGTGTGCAGGACCGCCTCTTTTTGGCGGTCGTTGAGGTTTTCGAGGTGTCGCATGCCGGGACTATAGCACGCGTCGCCGGCTTCATATTTAAAATGGCTTAAAATAAGGCTAAAATCGATTGACATTTCTGTTATCCACCGCCCCGCCCGATTATGAATTGACGGTGAACACCCCCCGGGAGTATTGTGAATCCAACGGTGGCACCTACCGAAACCCTGAATCGGCTCTCCTCCTAGAAAGTGAGGTTTTAAGCCAAAGAATCGCCTGTCTGCCCGTGCCGTCGTCAAATTTAGGCTTATTTTGGGCAAAAAACGTGAGTTCTCGAAGGGTCGCAAGGCCGTATCGAGGACGACATACCGAAACTCTCAGCTCGTCCGCGCGGCGGTCTCTCTCATATCCGTGCTCGTCGTCGTCGGTACCCTTATCCCCGCGGTCGCGCGGGCTTCTGTTTTAAGCGCGATCCTCGCGTCTATCAAGGGGAACTTCGCGGAGGCGGACAGTGTCCCGGCCCAGGGCAATCTTCAGACGATGGCTTTCCTCAAACCGGCCATGAATATCGATCCGGCAGCGGGTCGAGGCGGTGGTGACATCACGATCGTCGACGATTCCGCGCTTCTTCCCGAAGAGGGTCCTGCCGGCACCATTGCCGACATCGAAAAGCCCAAGAATTCGACAATAAGCACCTACGTCGTACGCGAGGGCGATACCCTCTCTGGCATCGCGCTCATGTTCGACGTTTCGCCGAATACGATCCTTTGGGCCAACGACATGTCGAAGGGCTCCACGCTGAAGGTTGGCCAGCAGCTCACGATCCTACCTGTGACCGGCGTGAAGTACACGGTGAAGAAGGGAGATACGCTCGCATCGGTGGCAAAGAAGTACAACGGTGATGCAACCGAGATCGCCAATTACAACGGCGTAGAGGGGTCTCTCGCCGTCGGCTCGGTCCTCATCATACCCAATGGCGAAGTGCAGGCCCCGGCTCCCGCGAAGTCGAGCGTCGCTAAGACGGTGACTGCGACGGTGAAGTATGGCACGACTGCTTCTGTCGGATATTACATGGCTCCCCTCTCGCGCTACGTCGAGACACAGGGTATTCACGGCTACAACGGCGTCGATCTCGGTGCTACGTCAGGCACACCGATCATGGCGTCGGCGGCGGGAGAGGTGATCGTGGCAAAGTCCGGCGGTTACAACGGCGGATACGGCAGCTATGTCGTGATCCAGCACGGCAACGGTTCCCAGACGCTGTACGCGCACATGTCACGTGTCGCTGCGAGCGTCGGTGACTTCGTCGAACAGGGCGATCTCATCGGGTATGTCGGTTCGACAGGACGCTCCACCGGTCCGCACCTGCACTTTGAGATTCGCAACGGCATCAAGAACCCGTTCTAGACTATGAACAACATCATCATAGCTGCGTTCAATATCCTCCGTTTTCTGATGTAGGCCGCGTTTGGACGTGTACGGCCCGGATGGTATCCTGTGGTACGTGCCGAAGCTCATCGTGGACGTGATTGTCGATCTCCAGTATGGAGATTGTGGAAAAGGAAAAGTCGCCCACTACTTGAGCAACACCCAGAAGTATAGCCACGTGCTCCGCTACAACGGCGGCTGCAACGCAGGTCACACAATATTTCATAAGGGCAAGAAATTTGTCACTCACCATATACCGGCGGGAGTCTTTTTTGGTGTGCGCTCGGTCATAGGCAACGGGTGCGTGCTCGATCCCGATCAATTCTTTAAAGAGATCCGCATGTTGGAAGATGGCGGCGTAAAGACAAAGGGAAAAATTTTCGTGGCAGAGAATACGCACGTGATCACCGATGCCCACAAAGCGGAGGATAAAAAAAGAGGCGGCAAGATCGGCACCACAGGGCGCGGCAATGGCCCTGCGTACCGCGACAAGTATGGCCGCACGGGCGTTCGTGCGATCGATGTTCCGAAACTGAAGCCCTACCTCGTCGATCTCTATAAGGAGTGGAACGGCGGGACGAAGGATGTAACAGTCCTCGCAGAAGGGGCACAGGGCTTCGGTCTCGATATCGACTGGGGCGATTATCCGTTCGTGACCTCATCGCACTGTACTACCGCGGGAGCACTGCTCAATGGTCTGCCGGCGTCGAGTGTCCGCGATGTGTGGGGCGTCGCAAAGATCTACGAGACATACGTGGGAAGCAAGAAATTCCAGCCCAAGGGCGCTGTGTTCGATAAGATGGGTGACATCGGTGAGGAATTCGGCGCTACGACAGGGCGACGCCGCCAATGTAACTGGATGAATATGCAGACGCTCCAGCGCGCCGTTCGCGTCAATGGCGTCACTCACTTAGTCTTCAACAAAATGGACGTGCTGCGCGAAGTTGGGCAGTGGGCGGTCATCGACGGAAGCAAGGTCAGGAAATTCCCCACCGAAAGTGCCATGAAAGATTTCATTGTGAAGCGCCTCGCTCCGCTTGGTCTCAAAAAGAACAGGATCTTCTTCTCGGAGCACAAGGACAGGATCTAGCCTGCACATTGCATTTTCATCAAAGCTCGGGCATAACTCTCGCCAGGAGATGCTCGAGGAGCATCAGATCTCAGGGAGGCATTACATGAGCCGGTTTCCCATCGCGCCGAATACGAGCGGGCCTGTCGCAGCTCTCGGCTATCATCTTCGGCTTCGTGCGGAGGCGATCATGGACTCTCCGCCTGGCTCCACCGGCAGGACGCGCGGGCTCCACATCATCGCGATGATCGAGCGGACAGGGTCGAGCGGCACGGCTCGTAAGCCGGGCTTCTTCCACTCTTCGCTCGTCGATCGCCTCGATGTCCATCTCACGGAATCGAATGCGCGTCTGCGGCCGGAGGAGTCGCGTTTCCGCCAGATCACGACGTGGCATGATCCGGACCAGATCCGCGAGGAGATGCGCTCGAATTTGGATCGGCTCGTGGACGTGCCGCAGGATGAGTGCGTCAAGCTCGCCCTCGATATGCATGTGCTGCACGACCTGTACATGCGGCACAGCGCGGGAATCGCGCAGAAGCGCCATCACCTTTCGAGCGGGGATTTTTACGCTCGCGAGGCGCTTCGCGAGGCGCTCGGACGCTGCATCCAGCACGTGCCTGAGGTCGCACTGTGGTCACAGCTCGTTACGACCGTGCGCGATATCGCTGAAGCAGCATAAGCGCACCGCACAAAGGAAAGAAAAACGGCCGGGTGAAACCGGCCGTTTGCTTTTGTGTGTCTAACGTGACACGTGGGTGCGGAAGAGGTGTGCCGCGACGGGTATGGCGACTAGGATGATCGCAAGACACCAGATGACAGCGAGCCATCCGTGATTCCCTATCGGCGTACCTACCATGAGGGCGCGAAGCGCCTCTATGACGTGCGTCACGGGCTGGTTCTCAGCGAAAAGACGAAGAAACGTCGGCATGCTGTCGGTCGGCACGAACGCGGCGCTCGCGAATGTGAGGGGAAAGACCACGAAAAAGCCCATCCACTGTACGGCTTCCACTGTTCTCGCGAGAAGTCCCATGATCGCCGCGACCCACGACATAGCAAAGCTGAAAAGGAGCACGAGTCCCGCGATGAAGAGCCAATCGGTCACTGTTGCCTCAGGACGAAATCCTACGAGGAACGCGACCATGATCATGATGATCGACTGGATCACATTGCGCGCCAAATCTGCCACGACGTGGCCTGTGATGACCGCGCCTCCGAATATGGGCAGTGATTTTATGCGGTCGATGATGCCGCGCTGCAGGTCGGTTGCGACCGACAGCGAAGTAGTAAGAGATCCGAACGCGACACTCTGCACCAAAATGCCTGCGACGAGGAAATTCAGGTATGAGATGCCCCCTGTTTCGATCGCGCCGCCAAAGACGTATCGGAAAAGCAGCATGAACATCACAGGCTGGATCGTGAGACCGAGGATCTGATCCTTGTTGCGCGTGATGTGCCTCAGGCTTCGCTTTATGAGTACGAGCGAATCAGCGAGGATCCAGTATGTTGATGAGTGTTCAGAGGTAGTGTTCATGCGCTTTGTTCTTCCTTGGCAACTTCGTGTCCTGTCAGGCGGAGAAAGACATCGTCGAGCGTGGGCTTGTGCACCGACATGCTGTCGAGCTCGATCGATTTGTCCGCGAGAGCGTCGAGGATCTGTTTGACCGCACGCACGCTGCCGTCTGTTGAGACACTGATCGTCCGTTCCGCTTCACTGTATTTGA
>CBIMKN010000068.1:0-4481 GCA_966244515.1 uncultured bacterium | reverse complement strand
TCTTGATCTTGAGACGCTCTATCTCGCGGCGGCGCTTCTCCTGCTCTCTGCGGTCTTCCGAAAGCGCGCCCTGCGGAATGCCCGCCTTCTGCCAGTCGTGGATCGCGGCACCGATGAGCGCGATGCCTTCTCGCACCTCCTCTTCGAATCTCTGCCGAAGGGCCACGATGTTCGAGCGCGATGCATTCACGCCATTGAGCAGGTTCTGGGCGTCGCGGATCTGGCCTTCAAGCTCGATCACATCGCGCTCCGCCGCAAAAGAGGCTTCGCGGATACGCGCGATCTCCTGGCGCATGTCCTCGATCTCCTTGACCATCGCTGCTTCTTCTATCTGCTTGCGCTCGAGCGCAGCTGAGAGCTCTTCGACATGCTTCTTCGCCTCGTGATTGGTGACGGGAGCGGCACCCGTGAGGCCCTCGATGAAAGATTTGATGCGATCGCGGATCGCGAGGAGCGCGGAGCGCACCGCAGCGATATCGCCGCTCTCCGCTGCTTCGGACAGGGCGGCGTCGATCTCGCGAGCGAATTGGCGCACATGCGGCACCGCCACGATCTGCTCGACCGTCACGGTATTGGCTTCCAGCGCACCTTCTGCGCGACCAAGATCGCGCGCGATCTCTCCTGACAGGCGGCGCGATTCGACGAGCTTTGCTTCTTTCTCCTGCAGCTTCTCGTGGAGCTCGTGCGCCCTCGACGTGCCGCTGCTCTCACCCTTGCCGGAGAGTGTCCTCGCTTGCTTCAATTTCTCCGTGAGGTCACGGACTTCGCGCTCATGCGCGGAGGCGTCTTCCTTGAGTCGTGCATCCTCTTGCGTGAGAAAAGCGTTCTCTCGCGCGAGATAGTCGTTGAGCTTTTCGGAAAGCTGATCTTTCATCTCTCGCGCCTTCTCTATTTTCTCTACCTGAGCTCGCAGAAAATTGAGATGCGGCGCGATCTCGCGGCGAAGCGATTTTGTCTTATCTATATTGACTGCCGTTTCTTCGAGCTTTCGTTCCGACTCAGCTTTCTTGTGCTGGTAGAGCTTGAGACCAAGCGCGTCTTCCACCATCTCTCGCCTTTCCCTTGGCGACGCATTGAGGATGCGGTCGGCTTCGCCCTGAGAGATGATCTGGTACCCCGATCCGCCGATGTTCGCGCCTGCGAGCAGGCGGATCACGTCTTTAAGGCGCACGAGTGATCCGTTGAGAAGGTATTCGTTCTGACCATCGCGGTAGACGACGCGCTCGACGACGACCTCATTGAAATCCAGATCGAGAAGGCGCTTCTCGTTGTCGAAGGTCACTTTGACCGACGCGCGATTTGCACGCGGCATCGCCGGGCTGCCGCCCCAGATAAGATCCTCGCCTTTTTTCGAGCGCATGCTTTTCATCGACTGCTCGCCGAGGACGAACCGGAACCCTTCCGCAACATTGCTCTTGCCTGATCCGTTGGGACCGACAATGCTTGCAATGGGAGAGGTGAAGATCATTTCGGTCTTCTTGCCGAACGATTTGAAGCCGTTGAGCTCGATCGATTTAAGACTGAGGAACATTGAACTCTATTCTAACCCAACAACGGGATATCGGCCTGCGTCGGAGGAAAACCTACCTCCTACCAATTTTTTGCATCTAAAGCTTTCTGCGCGGCATTCTGCTCGGCCTCCTGTTTGCTTCTGCCCTCTCCTGTCGATACCTTTTCTGAGCCCAAGAATGCACCGACCACGAACGTGCGGTCGTGATCTGGCCCTGACTGGTTGAGCAGCTGGTAGACGGGCGTAACGCGCATTTTCTCCTGCGCGATTTCCTGTAAGCGCGACTTTGCGTCTTGCCAGAGGCGCTTCGCGACCACGTCGTCGGTCTTATGAAAGAGTTGCTTCGCGATGAAATCTTTCGCGGCCACATAGCCGCTGTCGAGATAGATCGCACCGATCAGTGCCTCGAAGGCATTGGCGAGGATTATCTGTCGCGCACGCCCCGTGTCGCGCGACTCCCCTTTTGAGAGGAGGAGGAAGTCGTTCATCTCAAGCTTCACCGCTGCATCGCAGATACTCACGGTATTCACGAGCGCAGCACGGTACGCAGTGAGTTCTCCTTCCGGTTTGTCGGGATATTTCGCAAAGAGGAATTCCGTGACGACAAGCTCTAGCACTGCATCACCGAGGAATTCGAGACGCTCATTGTGTTCGCGTCCTTTTTCTCTATTCTCATTCAAATACGAACGGTGTGTGAACGCCTGTTCAAGCAGCCGCTGAGCACGAAATGCGTATCCGATCTTTTTCTCAAATGCGGAGAAGTCCATAGGCGCACATCTTACTTCCTGCCGCGCTGGGCGAGAAGGTTGATCGCGCGAGTGACCACCGGGAGTATGTCGTCGTAGAAATTGAGGTCGCCCACCGACGCAAGCGGGAACCACTGCGCGTCATCGAGGCCTCCCTCCTTCTTCAGCATGAGATCCTGGAACTCCGCGCGCGCAAGGAAATACGTCGCATGACGTTTCTTTTTGCCGCCCGTCGCTTTCGAATCGTTGGCGATGTACTCATTTTCACCGAGCTTGTCCTCGACATTCACCTCAAGTCCGATCTCCTCCTTCACTTTACGCTTCACGCCGTCGTGATGATCCTCGCCCTGCTGCAGTTTCCCTTTGGAGAGCGTCCAGTGCCCGAAGATATCGTGTACGAGCGCGAGATAGACCTCGCCAGGATTCTCTTCCACGGCGTAGACTACGGAGCCGATGAGCTCTTCGACGGGCATTTTGCCGCCTTTTTGTGATGCTTGTTTGCGCGCGGCTCCCTCGTTCTTTCCGGGCTCGCCGAGTTCCACATACACGGCACCTAAGACGCCGTTGACGAAGCGTCCGGAAGACGCGCTGCCGAATGTCTTCGCGAGCTCGATCGCCTCATTGATAGCGACCTTCGCGGGCACTTGGGATCGGTCAGCATAGAGGAGCTCTGTGAGGCCGAGCCGGAGGATGTTGCGATCGATCGCGGCGATCTTGTCGATCGGCCACTCGGGGGCTGCGCGCACAATGACCTCGTCGATCTCCTTCTGTTTGGCGATGGCCGTCTGCAGGAGGTTCTTCATAAAAGACATGTCGCTCTCCCGTGCGCCGAACTCTTTCGAGTAATCGGCAAGGCGGCCGATGCATTCATCGACCGTCATGGACGGAGATGCGTCGCGCTCGAAGAGCACTTGGAGAACTACTGAGCGCGCAAGATGTCTATTTGCCATAAGAACAAAGGAACTGTTTCCCTAGTGTAACAGGAAACTCCTAAAGCGCAGGTGAAGCCGTGGAAAACTTATTCAGACTTCGTCTCTTTCGATTCTGAAGTCTCCTGACCGCTTGCGCGGAGCTCTTTCTCCTTGCGCTTGATGCGGCGCTGTTCGCGCTGCTTGAGTGCGACGACGTCGATGACGACCTTGCCGCGGTAGAGGCCCGTCTCCGGATCAACACGGTGGCGAAGGTGGACGCCGCCCTTCGTGTCGGTGGTGAGGCGCGCAGCAGAGAGGCCGTGGTGTGAACGGCGTTTTCCGGTCTTCGAGCGGTTGACCCGCATTCGTACTACCATAGTGGCGATACTATACAGTATTTCCAGCTACGTGCAAACTCCTGCAAAAAGTGGCTCTGTGGAGCTCCGAGAGCCCATGGCGACGGATAGCCTGGCGATGCCTGAGCGTGCCATAGCCCTTGTGGATGTCGAAGCTATAAGAGGTGTAGTCGAGCGCATAGTCCTGCATGAGCCTGTCGCGCGTGACCTTGGCGACTATCGATGCGAACGCAATCGCCGGGATGCGTTCATCCCCTTTTATGAACGATTCTTGCTCCCATGCATCGGACACGCTGAGGCCCGCATCGAGCAGCACCTTCACGCGAGCGGGACCGATGCGGAGCTCTTGGAGCGCCACCGCCGCCGCCTGTCTCGCTGCGTTGGCGATGCCGATCTCGTCGATCGTCTTCGCATCGACAAATGCCGCTATGTGACGAAGCCTGCCGTGTGCCTCTATATATGAGTAAAGGATATCGCGCTGCTGCGCAGAGAGCTGCTTGGAATCCCTGAGGCGAGGTTTGCCGCGGCGCGTCACGAGCGCAAAAGCCTCGCGCCAATCGAAATCCTCTGGGTAGAGCACCGCACCGACGCATACCGGTCCCGCGAGCGCGCCGCGGCCGGCTTCGTCGATGCCGATGAGGTACTTCACATCAATATTGTAACAAAAGGAAATCCGCGCCCCCGTGAGAGGGCGCGGATCAGAGAGCTGTCAGGTCGGGCAGATCAGGCCGTCGCCGCCTCGCGCGATGCGAGATCGAACTTGAGCTGCGACTGCGGTGCGAGGCGATGCGCATTGAGGATCATCCGCCGCGCGGTGACCTTCGGGCCGGCACCTTCGCCGGAGACGAGGATCTCGTTGCCGCCTTGGATGATCTTGAACGCATTGCCGACACCGTCGGGAAGCCAGCGATCGAGCGCGCTGTCAGCGGGCACGTTACAGAAGCCGCCGACGACGTTC
>CBIMKN010000067.1:0-4512 GCA_966244515.1 uncultured bacterium | reverse complement strand
GATTATCTTCTTCACTTCCGCATCGATGGCAGCGGCTACTTCCTGCGATTGTTCACCCTCTACCCCTTCGCCAAAGAGTGCGCGCTGTGCTGAGGCGGCAAATGCTATAGGGCCCATCTTGTCGGACATGCCGTATCGCGCGACCATGTTGCGTGCGAGAGCAGTAAGGACCTGCAGATCATTGGAGGCACCCGTCGTGATGTCGCCAAAGACCATTTTCTCTGCGATGTATCCTCCAAGCGAGACCGCGATATCGTCGTGGAATTCTTTGCGCGACTGCATCTTGCGCTCCTCTATAGGAAGCTTGAGCGTGTACCCTGCGGCGCGACCGCGGCTGATGATCGAGATCTTGTGTACGGGATCCGCATAGGGCAAGACCGATGCCACGAGCGCGTGACCGGCCTCATGATACGCAGTAATCTCCTTCTCCTTCTTATTGAGCACGTGCGAGCGCCTTTCGGGACCGAGCATCACCTTTTCTATAGAGCGAATGAGGTCGTACTGCGTGACCTCTTTGCGGTCTTCGCGTGCAGCGAGAATAGCGGCTTCGTTCATAAGGTTGGCGAGATCGGCACCACTGAATCCCGGCGTGCGCTCCGCGATGACGGAGAGCTTCACGTCCGGACCCATCGGCTTCGTGCGGGAGTGCGTCTTCAATATATCTTCGCGATCTTTCCTATCAGGCAGATCGATCATGACGCGCCTATCGAATCTTCCTGGGCGCAAAAGCGCTGGATCGAGCACATCAGGCCTGTTGGTCGCTGCCATGACGATGACCTTCTCGTTCGGCTCGAAACCATCCATCTCGACGAGGATCTGGTTGAGGGTCTGCTCTCTCTCGTCGTTGCCGCCGCCGACGCCCGTACCGCGGACGCGGCCGACCGCATCGATCTCATCGATAAAGACGATCGCCGGAGCGCTCTTCTTTGCCGTCGAGAAGAGGTCGCGCACACGCGATGCGCCGACGCCGACGAACATCTCGACGAATTCTGAGCCTGAGATCGAGAAGAACGGCACGCCTGCTTCTCCTGCTACCGCCCTCGCGAGAAGCGTCTTGCCAGTACCCGGCGAGCCCATAAGGAGTACGCCCTTCGGGATGCGGGCACCTATCTGGATGAACTTTTTAGGATTCTTCAAGAAATCGACGATCTCGGTGAGCTCCACTTTGGCCTCCTTCGCTCCCGCAACATCCGCGAACGTCACTTTCTGTCCAGCATCTTCAGGACTGATGAGCCGCGCCATAGACTTACCGAAAGTAAACGCCTGCATACCACCACCGCCACGAAGCTGACGCGAGAGATACCAGATCACGCCGAAAAGGAGGAGTGCGGGCACGAGTATGGGCGCGAGCGAGAGGAACCAGAAGCGCGCGCCGCCCTCGTCTTCGACGGAGATCTTCACTGCAGCGAGACGCTCGGGCGGAATGCTGTACTGCGAGAGTGTCTCTGTGAGCGAACTCTCACTTTCCTTGCGCGATACTTTTTCCGTCTTGTCTGCGTACTCGGCTGTGATCTTGTCACCGGATACGGTGATCGACGCCACATTGCCAGCCGTGATATCGGTCGCGATCTGAGAGATCGGTACCGTCTCGGTCTCTCCTACTATGTACTCGCGCACGAGCGAATACCCTATCGATATCGTAAGGAAAACCGCGAATGCGACTGCGAGCTGGGTCCAGACATTCTGACCGCTCGGTCCGTCTTTTTGAGGCTTTTGTGGAAGCGATTCTTTGGAGTTTGGTGCCATATCTGCAGGATTATACAGTACAGACGCCTTAATGAAAGAATTGTGACCGAGGAAAATTACGCGCCGAAAAGCATCGCGCCCGCGACGACGAGCGCCGCGAAAAGCGTCCAGAGAAAATTCACGATAATGAGGAACATGTCGCGATGCACGTACCCGTACATGAGCCACACGAAAGAGCCGATCAGATATGAGAGCCACGCGACGATCGATACGCCGGCAACATCGCGTACGATCCATACGAGCGCGACCTGATGGATGGTGAACACGAGCATCACGACGCTGATGAAGTACGTCAACGAATCAATCGAACGCACGAGGAGCGGATTGATATTCCGCGGGAGCGATCCTCCCCTCCCTGACCTATGGTGAGCGCCCGGGTGCATACAATCGAGTATACGCTATAGTTCCATCCATGACGGTCGTCGAAAATAAGCGCATCGGCTTCGATTTCACGATCCTCGAGGAGATCGAGGCGGGTTTGCATTTGCACGGTTTCGAAGTGAAATCCCTGCGCCAAGGTCGCGGATCACTTAAGGGTTCGCGCGTCGTCGCGAGAGGCGGCGAGGCGTACCTTGTCGGCGCGAACATCCCAGCGTGGCAGCCGGCGAATGCCCCGAAGTCGTATGATCCTGAACGTCCGCGCAAACTCCTGCTTTCGCGCAAAGAAATCGCGCATGTCGCCTCCGCAGAGGGCGAAAAGGGGTTGACAATAGTGCCGCTTAAGGTGTATAATAGAGGGCGAAATCTCAAGCTCCTCATCGCGATCGCACGCGGAAAGAAAAAGGAAGACAAACGTCATTCCATTCGCGAGCGCGAAGAGAAGCGCAGGATGCAGCGTTCTTTGAAAAAATAATAACGAGTGCTTGAGGGTGCATAAGGAGGGCACCCAGTATGGCGATGGCGATCAGCTACGCGATTTTGGCTGCCAGCGCATCGTACGGCGTCTGGCTCCTCATTCCCGTCGTGTGGAATATGTTCTTGAATTCTTGCGGTTAGCCGACGCGTCAGCGCCGGCGCCAGGGCGAGAGACTCTCTCGCCCGCACCCTCGAGCACTCGTGCCAGTCAATCGCCACCCGTGACTCTGGGCAACCAGAGTCGTGGGTGGGGGGTGACTGGCTTCGACAGAGAAATCGGCATCTATGCGCGCGACGCAAAGCTGCAGCATCTTTTGAAACTGCTGCAAATCTTCAAGTGCGACCAAAACCGCATTCGGAGTTCTTTCACCTATTCAGATGAAAGACCTTCAGCCTGGTTACGCTTTTGCCTAACTAGCCGTTCCTCAACTTCGAAATCCGATAGGGGTTGAGAGGACGTCATCAAATTCGGGTACTGATGCAGCCGCTCGATTGCATCTAAGAATAGAGCTCGGGTCTATGCGATTCTGTGCATCTCATACGCATATTCCTTAAACTTCAAGATGTTCTACGCATCGTAGACACGCATGGATAGCTTTTCTTTGGACGGGAGTTCGATTCTCCCCACCTCCACTGCTTCGCTCGTAGCGGAGCGAAGAGCGAAGAGCGAAGACAGTGTCCTGCGTAGCTTTATGCGAAGCAGGACGGTATGACCTCTTCACAGATCGCCACGAGCTTCGCAGTGCAAGCACGGCACTGCAGCAAACAACCGCCTTTCCAGGCGGTTGTTTGTTTATAATCTTTGTTATGTATTTCGTGTACATCCTGGAAAGCCAAGTAGATAAGAGTCTCTACGTCGGCTCCACCCAGAATGTGAAGGAACGCCTCATGGAACATAACGAGGGTAAGGCAAAATACTCTGGTTCCAAGCGACCATTTGTCTTGAAATGGTTCTGCGCATTTCCCGACAAAAAACTCGCGCTGAAATTCGAGAGGTATCTCAAACACGGATCCGGATTCGCCTTTGCGCGGAAGCATTTACTTTAACGCGACATTTTATCCACACTATTGACGATGGTGGCCATTCGCATTATTTTACGAACACGCCTTCGCTTTACTGAAGCGCCCCACGGGGCCTTTTTTGTTTAAAGACGAGAAGGTGCGCACAAAAAGGAGAGGTCTAAGAATGCACCACGCTACTGCCGAGCAGCACGCAAAGAACAGCTACGTCATCGTGAATGCGGCGATGCAGCTCAAAGGAAGCACGTCCGCGCAAGAACCGACGACTCAAGATCAGGTCGACGGATCGTGCGATGATCACGATATCTTCGACAAGCTCGGTGACTTCGCCTAAACGCATCACGGCCTCGGCGGTCTACCGCCGAGGCCTCACTCTTTTTGCACTGTAGAATGTCGCTATGGCTTTCTCGCATCACCTCAGGCATCTATAGGCCATTTATCATGCGCAGCGTACGGCAAATACTGAAATACAGCGGCGTCAATGCGGTACTTCTTCCGCTCAACCTGAGTATCGCGTGGGCCCTCACCGAAATCGGCCTGCACTATCTCGCCGCGACAGCCGCGGGATTCGTTGTTCAGATCACCATCGCCTTTTTCATCAACCGCGCGTGGACATTCCGTCGGCCTGAGGTCCACGCCGTCGGCGGGATCACACGCGCGAGCATCGTCGAGATAGGCGCGATACTCGTCGTACTAGCGACGACGACTCTAGCAGTAGAATTTTTCGGCGCGACATTTCTGTGGGCGCGGCTCATCGCCGTAGCAACATCGGGCATCTGGTGTTACGTACTAGATTCGAGATACACGTTCAGAGCCAAGCGCACATAACTGTGCGCGGCTCACTACCCCGCTTCACCCTATCGGATGCGAGTGAATGAAATGTTTTGCGCG
>CBIMKN010000066.1:0-4637 GCA_966244515.1 uncultured bacterium | reverse complement strand
GAGCTGGAAGATGCTGCATTCCCGCATGCGTATACTAAAGAATACGAAAAGACGCGAGAGCTGCTCAAGGAGCGCAAAAATGAGAACGAGAAGCGACTCGAGAAGGTAGAGCACGACCTCAAACGAGAACTCGGTGTAGCGGGCATTCGCAATTTCAGCACGGAAGCACGCATAAAAGGCGTCTATAGCCTTTATCGAAAGCTCGAGCGCAAGGGGTGGGATATCACCAAGATCTACGACATCCTCGCACTGAGAGTGATCTTTCCGACTGTTGCAGATTGCTATTCCGCATTGGGTATCATTCACGCACACTGGCGCCCCGTGCCTGGCAAGATCAAAGATTACATCGCGTTCCCTAAGCCCAACGGCTACCAGAGCATTCATACGACCGTGTACACAGGCGACGGCGGCGCGCTCGAGATGCAGCTGCGCACCGAAGCCATGCACCGTGAAGCGCTCTACGGCATCGCCTCGCACCTCACCTATAAGGAGATCCAAGATGGTGTCCGCACCGGAAAAGGCAGCCTTGAGTGGATACGGCAGTTCTTCCCGCGCGGCGGAAAGATTGAGGAGACCCAAGAGGAGGCAACGAGGGGCATCCCCAATTGGGTTAAGGACCTCGCACATGCGCAGACAGACGCGGAATCCGAGGAGTATCTTGATACGCTCAAGACCGATTTCTTCAGTCACCGTGTCTTCGTGTTCACTCCAAAGGGCGACGTCATAGATCTCCCTGTCGCGGCGACGCCGATCGACTTCGCCTACGCAGTGCACTCAGATCTCGGCAATCACATGACCGGTGCCCGCGTGAATGGAAAGATGGTCTCGATAGACACGGCGCTCCGCAATGGCGACATGGTCGAGATCATCACCAAGCCTTCCGCTAAACCCTCAAGAAAGTGGCACGACATCGCTAAAACCAACATGGCGCGCAAACAGATCCGCGCTGCGCTTTCGCAGATGGAGAAACAAAAGAATCCGGGTAAGTAGACTAGACTGAGAAATTGCGGATCGAGTATAGATCGTCTTGCGCATCGTCCTTCTTTTCCATCTGGGCTTTTTCTTCTACTGGCGCGACCGCAACCTCTTCGGCGAGCGGGCGCGATTCGTCGACTAACTCTGCGATCTCCGTAGAATTAGTCTGCGCAGATGCTTGAGCGGCAGCCTCCTGTTTGGTGAGCGAGAGACAAAGTTGCGTTAGATCTTCTGGCGAGAAGAAATCGATCAGGAGTTTGCCTCCGGTCTCTTTGCGCTCGATACGCACACGAGTACCGAGTCTTTCGGAAAGCTGCTTTTCGAGAGAGAGAAGGTCAGGGCTCAAGAGCGCCTTGTGTCTGACGCGCTCCACAGCTGACCGCCTCGCAAGCGCCTCTGTATCGCGCACGGTGAGCCTCCTCTCGATGATCTCTTTGAAGAGCGTGCGCTGCTCTTCCGGTTTATCAGTGAGCATGAGAAGCGGGCGTGTGTGACCCTCAGATATGTCGCCGGTCTCAAGGGCGTGCTGCATATCCTCCGGTAGCTGCAAAATGCGCAACGTATTCGATGCTGAAGTCCGAACTCATCCTCGAGCTGTCTGAAAGCCTTCGCCCTATCGAGCGGGTTGAGATCTTCGCGCTGGAGATTCTCTATGATGGCCAACTCCAGTTTCATTCTGTCGGTATCCTCGGCGGTGCGTATCACGACGGGCACCTGTTGGATACCGGCGAGCTTGGAAGCACGCAGACGCCGCTCGCCCGCGATGAGTTCATATTCGACAAAAATACCCTGTCCGGGACGTTCGATCTCCTTGCGCGTCACCGTGAGCGGCTGGAGCACGCCGTATTGCCGAATCGACTCCGCGAGAGAAGCAAGCGCTGCTTCGTCGAAGGTCTTTCGAGGCTGAAAAGGGTTGGGTCTGATGCGGTCGACCTCGACCCAGAATATTGAATCTTGAATGTAAGCACCCGACATGCGGCGATTATATCACCTCAATTTTTCTGTGCCGGAGGAGAGATTCGGCCAAGCGCTTACTCGTCGCCGCCGCTCCTCGCTCCGCTTCGCCATGCTCGCGCCGTCCCGCCTTGTGGCGGGCCCCACGTCGCTCGCCTTCTCGTCTCACCCCGGCAGACAACTGTAATCGGCCAGAGACATGCTCTGGCCTCAACAGTTTTGGTGCCGGAGGAGAGACTCGAACTCTCAAGGGCTTGCGCCCGCACGATTTTGAGTCGTGTGCGTATACCATTCCGCCACTCCGGCGTCTCGAGCATCATACGTTATTTGATTATCGAATTGAAGCGGCGCCTATGTGCGGCAACCATACGGTACGCAGCATAGATGAGGTGACGTATGCCGGGCAATTTCCCGACGCGAGAGAGCCAGCGCAATCTTGGATACTCCTCAAGGATGCGCAGGATGCCGTCGGCGCCCACATAGACGCGTCCCGCTTCATCGACGACATGCATGTTGTGCAGCGCCGCTTGCATGTCCTTCCCAGGCGGGAGCACCCCTCGCGTGACATCGATATGCTGGAATTTGGATCCTTGCGAAGACTTGCCGAGGGCATCCATGGCGCCGGTGCACATCTTGCAGACACCGTCGTAATACACCTCGATTTTCTTTTCCACGTCTCTATTGTACTGTGCCTGCGTGAAGCCAAAAGTACTTATAATCGTCGGTCCCACCGCCTCAGGTAAAAGCGAGCTCGGCGTCGAACTCGCCCACCGCTTCAATGGCGAGGTGATCTCCGCAGATTCGCGTCAGGTCTACCGAGGGCTCGATATCGGTACCGGCAAGATCACGAAGCGGGAAATGCGGGGTGTTCCTCACCACCTTCTCGACGTCGCATCCCCTAAACGAGCATTCAGCGCCGGCGACTATATGAAGCGTGCCACAAAGGCCATAGAGGATATCTCTGCGCGAGGCAAGCTGCCGATCATCGTCGGCGGCACGGGATTTTATATAGATGCGCTTGTCGGTCGCATCCCACTTCCGGAAGTGCCCGCCAATCCGCAGCTGCGGAAGCGCCTTGCGAGCAAATCCGCTCATCAGCTTTATGCGATGCTGAAAAAGATCGACCCTGCGAGAGCCAAGGCGATGAGTACGCCAAGTGAGCGCAACAACAAATTGCGTCTTATCCGCGCCATAGAAATCGCTAAGGCGAACGCGAAGACACCAAAGGTGGAGTTACGATCTCCATCATATGATGCGTTGTGGATCGGCGTGCGCCCAAGCGATGCGGATCTAAAGAAACGCATCGGTAAGAGGCTGTCAGAGCGCATCAAAAGCGGCATGCAATCCGAAGCGAAGAGGCTCCACAAAGCGGGCGTCTCGTTCAAGCGTATGCGCGAACTCGGGCTCGAAAACCGTTCGCTCGCCCGCTGTCTGCAAAAAGAAATTACGTCGAAAGAAATGGAGGCAGAGCTTCAAAGCGACATCTGGCGATATGCTCGCAAACAGATCGGCTACTGGAAACGCAACGCTGATATCCAATGGTTCAAGCCGGACTCAAAGAAGGTCTCGCCCGCCGTCAGCCGATGGCTGTGGCGATAGCGCCTTCTTCAAGCAGCGCTTTCACATACCTGTCGAGATTCTCGACGGCCTTTAATTCTGCAAACGTCACCCATTGGTACTCTGTATGCTCATCGCTGAGTGTAGGGTCGCCCTCGGCTGTCCCGATGTACGTGATACGCACAATGTGTCTCTCTTGGTCCTTCGCGAAAATGTCTTGCGCGCCGATGACGCGCGGCTCACTCGTCATGGTAAGCCCTGTCTCCTCCATCACTTCTCGCACAAGATTCTCTCTGAGAGCACTTCCAGGCTCTATACGTCCGCCGGGAATATCCCATTTGTTCTGCACAGATTGATATGTATCTGCAGATCGACGAATGAGAAGGAATTTTCCCTCGGGATTCCGCAGCAACACCTTCACGCCGACTTGGAGTTCCATATGCGGGCGCTGAGGGAATCGAACCCCCACTAACGGTTTTGGAGACCGTTGTTCTACCACTAAACTAAGCGCCCTTCGGGCCAAGTATAGATGTACGAGGCCTATTTAGAAAGAGCCCGGTTTCCCGGACTCTTTTCTTTTTTACTTCTTGACCTCCTTGAAGATTACGTGCTTTCGGAGCTTCTTGGAGTACTTCTTGAGCTCGATCTTCCGGGTGACGAGCTTCTTATTCTTGCGCGTCCAATACACCTCTCCAGTGGCCGCGTGCTTGAGCAATATGAGTTGATCCTGCGACATATGTAGACGGGACTATACCCTAAAAGACCCCTGGGCGTCAATCTTCTAGGCGTAGTAGCGATCAAAGACCGAGATAATAGCCTCGCAGATCTTATTCCAGGGGCCAAAGGAGGCATTGGTAACGGTTTTCATGAGGGTATCGATGACGATCCAGCCCGCCAATATAATCACGAGACCGATCGTCACGTTGATGAACACTGACTTCGCGGACTGCATTTTCTCCGCATTGCCGCCCGCTGTGACTGCCTGCCAGCCAGCGTAGGCAAAGAGCAGGGCCGACATGAAGACGGCGATGAAAATGCCCGTATTGAGGAGATTCTGCGCCAAGAGCGCCACGTCGCAGATAGATTGGCATCCACCCGGTCCATTGCAGGAATCCGGTACGATCTGGTTCGGCAAGCCTTGGCCTAGCACC
>CBIMKN010000065.1:0-4666 GCA_966244515.1 uncultured bacterium | reverse complement strand
CATAAATGTTTCGTTACGCGATGGTGATGGTCTCGCCCTGCTTGAGGTAGACGTACGCCTTGCGGCCGCCTCCCTTCACGCCCGTGCGACCCGTGCGCATGCTGCGGATGTTCTTCTTCGGGACGGTCACGACCGCGACCTTGCGAGGCGTGACATTGTAGAGCGCTTTCATAGCCTGCATGATGTCGCGCTTCGAAGCGGAGGTGTCCACATCGAAGACATATACGCCGCCGCCCTGCGCCATCGTCGCCTTCTCGGTGATACGCGCATGCTTAAGGATGTGCGTGAGATCGCGCGAGACACTAGAGACAGCTGTCTTTGCGGTCGTGGATGCAGCCTTTGCGGGCGCTTCCTTCTTTTCAGTATTCTTTTTTCTGCTGAAGAGTGCCATATATCTTATTTATTCTTCGCCTTCTTGGCTGCTCGCTTCTCGACGATCTTGATCGAAGCCTCCGGATTCTCGATGATGACGTACTTGTGCTTGAGCACCTCGACAGGGTTCATGTTGGCGATCGTCTCGAGCGAGACCGACGAGATGTTGCGGAAGCTCTTCTCGGTGCCCTCGGATTTCTCCGGGATCGCGATGAGCGCTGCATTGTGCTTCGACGAGAGGTTCTTGAACTCTTTTGAGAGCGCAGTGAGTGCCTTCTTCGCATCTGCGGTCTTCGGCTTCGAGAATCCGAAGCTATCGACGAAGATGAGCTCGCCGTCCTTGAGCTTCCTTGAGAGAGCGATGAAGAGAGCCTTTGCGCGCATCTTCTTCGGGATCTCGCGAGCGTAGACCTTCTCGGCGCGCGGACCATGAGTCACGCCGCCGCCCTTCCAGATCGGAGAGCGGATCGAGCCGTGACGGGCGCGGCCGGTTCCCTTCTGCTGCCATGGCTTCTTGCCGCCGCCGCGAACATCGCCGCGATCCTTGGTGTGCGCGACCGGCGTGCGGGCATTCGCCTGCATCGTCGTAACGACCTGGTACATGAGGGCGTTGTTCCACGCGAGACCGAAGATGTTCTCCGGGAGCTCGATGGAGCCCGCCTTCTTACCCTGGATGTTGTAGATATCTGTTTTCATACGAGAAAATTACTTGGTGCGGATCTCTACGACCGTGCCCGGACGGCCCGGAATAGCGCCAGAGATGAGGATCTGATTGTTCTCAGTGTCGACCTGAAGAACGCGGAGGTTCTCGATCGTGATGCGCTCGGAACCCATGCGGCCCGCCATGCGCATGCCCTTGACGACGCGTCCGCCTGCGCGACCGCCGCCGCCGATCGAACCCGGAGCGCGCTCCTTGTTCTTCTGGCCGTGCGAACGAGGTCCACCGCGGAAGCCGTGTCGCTTTACGACGCCCTGGAAACCCTTACCTTTCGAAATTGCTGATACCGTGACGACATCGCCCGGGACGAAGATGGAGATATCCATCGTGTCGCCGCGCTTTACTTCGCCTTCTATCGGGAACTCGCGCATGATAGCCGCGAGCTGGAGGTCCTTGAGATGGCCCTTCTGGGGAGCCGCGACGTTCTTTTCGGCGCGTTTACCCTGGCCCACCTGCACAGCCTCATAGCCATCCTTATCCTTCGACTTTACCTGCGTGACGGTCAGCGGCGTAGCCGTGACGATCGTGGCAGCGCGCACGACGCCAGAGTCATCGAAGATCTGGGTCATGCGACCTTTCGTACCGAGCATGAATTTCATATGTAATGAAAAATCCCGCGCTAGCGGGACCTGATGTGGCCTCGCCAGTGGTCCCTTTGGGGACATGGGTGGAGGCACTATACACGCATCCTTTGGGGAGCGCAACTCCGGCTACATCCCCTGGTGCTCGCGAGCAAGCTTCCTCTTGTGCAGGTGGTGGTACTCCATAACGCCGCCGATGAGGAAGATCAGCATGAGCGCGCATGCGCCTAGCCATATCGGTATCGTGTAGTCAGATCCGTCGAATCCGAACGCGTGATTGAGCGAGCACAGGAAACCATCGCACGCCTGCGTGGTAGCCGTACCCGTCGCCTCACCGTCAGTCGGGGCAGGCCTCCATATAATGTCATCCGATGTCATACCCACCGACTGCGCCTGGCGCGAGAGCGCTGCCACCATCGCGTCGATCTCGGCCGGTGTCATGTCCTGGGAGCGCGGGTCAGAGAGCACTGCGGCACGTATCGTCGCCTCGAGCGACTCATCATTCGCCTGGGCAAGCGCAAAACCGAAGCTGGAGAATAGCGCGAGCGTCATCAGGAGGCCGATGACGAGTTGGGGCTGAATACGTTTGAGCATGGATGTCATAGTAATTCGTATAATTGCACGTTTACGGTTCGTGGAATATAGGCGTGATGTTGACTACCGCGCTGCGCGAGATTGTCGAGCCGTCGAGACCTTGGCATGAGAGCGTGTAGGTGGTCTGTGATCGGATCGCGCTCGACTGATTCATACCGCTCGCGCCGGTCCAAGAATCGCTGCCGCCGGTCACTGTGCACGAAGACACCTGCGAAGCGCTCCACTCCACCCACGTGCTGTCGCCAGAGCGCACCAGTGCCGGGCGGACGCGCAGGAATCCTGTCGGCGACGGTGCGCCGAGGCAAGCGCCATTGGAGCAGCCGTACTGGCATGTCTGTACGAGCGTGTTGGTGCAGTTGGTGTTCTGCCTATAGACCGCGGAGCCCGAGCAGAAGAGCTGCGATGCGCAATTTTGCGCTGGCGGCGGGCTGTCGAGCACCGTGAGCGTCGCATTGCACGTGACAGGGATGAGCCAATTGGACGGGATGCCGTCGAGAGAACCAGTCGGAGTAAAGGTGCCTCTATACATCGTGGTCACTGTCGGGGTCACGGTAGTGACGCCTGAGCTGCTTACAGTGCCCGGTGTCGGCGTGATCGATCCATTGAGAGAGAACGGGATATTGAAAATGCGATAGTCGGCATTCCATACCATAAAGGAGCTGCCATTCTTTACGATAGTGGCAGGGCTCAATCCTATGATGCACGCATTGCCCGAAACGGTCGGCGGCTGAGGCGTGCAGCCCGATCCGGTGCACGACGTCGGCGATGTACACTCGCCTGCATAGTGCGGCGAAGATGGGCACGAAGCGGGAACGATCGCGAGACCACGCTGCGAGCCGTCAGTGAACTGTGTCTCAGATGATGCGAATGGTCGCGGCTGCGTAGAGACGACTATGGAAGAGAGGACAGCAAGCACGCCGATCGCCACGACGAGAAGCGCCGCAAGTTGGCGCAAAGAGAGGAGCGGTCGCGCGGTCGAGTGGTGCGTCACAATATTATTCTACAGCACTCTGCGACATGCTGTGGGCTGCCATGTGCATATTCTCCTCGATAGCCGCTTTCAGGTTCGCGACGCCTTCCCCCGCTGTACGGGGGTCGTTGCCTGGATATGCCAAAAGCCAGTCCTGTTCCGTCACTTTTTCCACTGACCTCATCGCTCTGAGAGCAGAGATCGCAGCATCTTCGTAGTGGCCGAGCTCGTAGAGCGCGATCGATCGGTTGTTGAGAAGCCACGCATTGTTCGGGAAATACGCGAGCCCCGTGTTGAGCGCGGCGAGCGCATCATCGGTGCGTCCCGCCTTCAACAGCACCCACGCATAGTCGTTGATCGCTGCCCAATTGCTTGGGTCATGCTGAAGGTAGATCGCGTAGTCGAGCGCTGCCGCATGATAGTCACCCTTGTACCCCTCGATGAGTCCGCGTATGTAGAACGCATTCGGGAGCGTGTCGCCGTGAAGATCTATTTCACGATCGATATACTCCATAGCGCTACCGAATTCTCCTCGTAGGAATGCTATGCGTGCGAGTTCGTGATTCACGGCCGGGTATTGAGGGTCGAGTACGTACGCCTCGTTGAGGTATCGCCACGCCGTATCGACGTCGTAGTAGCGCGGTTTGCGCGAATCGAAATGCTGCTGACCGAGCGCGAGGGCTTTTGCTGCGGTCGGCTGCAGCCGATACGAGGCCGCGGCACGTAAATCAGGATTGATGAATATGTACGCGGTCGCGACTATGACCGCGCATACAGGCAGGACGAGCGCACGATGCATGCGCGTCATTATCTCACGCTATACGCACCGACTTATGCTTCAGAGTGGATATGAGCGCTGCCCCAATGAGCGAGAGCGCGGTGATCGAGCCGTACACTTCGCCGTGCCCGATGAAAAACGCGCAACCTGCTACTACATACAGACCCGCAGTAGCAAACGAGCGCGCCCTGAATGCGCGCCACGCGAGCGTGAGGAGCGCCACGAGCCATGCCGACGATGCTGTGAAAAAGAGTGTACGACTGACGTCTGATTCAAGCAGAGAGTACAGCAGGCCTTCGACAGTGACGAAGTCGAGCTCTGGAGCGCGCGCGTAGATATCGAGCACGATGGCGCTGCCGATGCCGCCGACCGCGTCAGCCGCGATGTAAAAGATCGCGAATACAAACGCTGAGATGCGCACAACGAGCGTCGAATAACTCGCCTCCCCCGCCGCAAGCCGCGTGAGCAGTATGCCTAAGAAGCCGAATGCGAAAACCTGCAGCACATGCACGAATAGCCATGTACTTCTCGCCGCGCTGAGTGAATCGATGATCGTCTCACCTTCTGCCGCAGAATGGAGGATCGACGCGAAAAGGAGGAGCGCCGGAGCGAGCCACGGCAGGAGTGTATTGAAGGCGCGGACGAAAGCAGCA
>CBIMKN010000064.1:0-4716 GCA_966244515.1 uncultured bacterium | reverse complement strand
TGCCGAAAGACAATATCGACCGGGCGATAGATCGCGCCACCGGAGCCGGCAACGAGCCGAATTGTTATGTCATCCACGAGCATGAGAGCGATACTACCATAGAGCGATTATCAATAGCCGCGGTATACTCGCGCGTATGGCCGACGCATCCACCAGACTCAATAAGTACCTCGCCGACAAAGGGTATGCCACCAGGCGAGGCGCCGACGATCTCATTGAGCGTGGGCAAGTTTTTGTGAATGGGAAATGCGCAGTGCTAGGACAGCGCGTGAGCGATGCGGATACCGTTGAGGTACGCGCGCCCAAGCGTACGTATCGATACTATGCATACAACAAGCCGCGACACGTGATCACGCATTCGCCGCAAGGCGCTGAAGAAGATATCGAGGGGATCATCGATATCAAGGGCGTCTTTCCTATCGGCCGACTCGACAAGGATTCTCACGGCCTGATCATTCTGACCGACGATGGCCGCGTCACTGACCGGCTTCTCAATCCTGAGTACGAGCACGAGAAGGAATACCGAGTGACCACCGTACAAAAACTGCGTCCTTCATTTGCTACGCACATGGCGGGCGGCGTCGATATCGGCGGTTATATGACCAAAAAATGCACCGTCAAAGTACTCGGTGATAAGAGATTTGCGATCACGCTCTCGGAAGGCAAGAAGCACCAGATCAGGCGCATGTGCGCGGCGCTTCATACGGATGTAGCTGATCTCGAGCGCGTGCGCATCATGCGCGTCGATCTCGAACATCTGAAACCGGGCGAATATCGCCAGCTTGCAGGAACGGAGCTCTCGCAATTCCTCTCCGATCTCGGACTTACCGGCGCGTCACCTCGAACGTAAAGATGTATTCACTGTCCGCAATATCGTGAGTGCTCAGAGGATACGGTTTTACATCCACGAGCTTAATCGAATTCACTTCGGTCGTGCTCTCCTTATCGAGCTCGAACGTCAGTTGTCCCTCACCCATACCGCCCAGGACCGTGCCCTCTACGCGTACCGTACCTGCCCATATGCACTGCACGTCTGAAGGACAGCGGCTGTCATCGAGGACTTTCTTGGGGGTGATCGTCTCGCCGAGTACCGTCACGCTCTGACCGAGCCTTGCCTCGACCGTCTCGCTCTCTCCAGCTTGCGGTGTCTGAGTACTACCCTGCGGCTCGGGGCATTTAGGGAATTCGCAATTGGGACCGCTGCGGCCGAGCGTTGTGCCATCGGGACACACCTTCGCATCCGCATTGCAGATCTGGTTCTCGTTTGCGAGAGGTCCCGGCATCACGATGCGCAACCAAAGGAGGACACCGAGCACGACAGCTAGGATCGCAGCCAAAATTATGAGTGATCTATTCGACATACAGATAATGACGAGTCTATTCCTAATTCGTGACTAATCTCCCCAATTGAAAGGCGGTTCGTCAGGCTTTGGCTGCGGCGCGCACGTATACATAATGTCATCCTTCACCGAATAGAGCGTGACAGATTCACCCTGTCCGTGGAATTCAAGGTCGGCATTGCGGAACCTGCGCCCCGTATCAGTCGGCGAATCAGCGAGCGTCGATTTAGGCGGGAATGACATTCCCTGCGTGGGCTCTATCGTGATCGAGAGTACATCAGCGGCCGGGGTCATGATGAATTCGACTCCCTTGTCGCACGTATACGCGTAGGCGCCCCAGGTGGATTCGGTATAGCGAGGCGCAGACTCACCGCTCGGATTCTTCGTGTACCAAAGTGCGCCGGCCGCGACAGCCGCTATCGCCAGTAGAAATGCGATGTACATCCTGTTCATCAGTAAAGTATGGCACCGACCGCTCTCGTGTCAAAGACGCTCTTGCGCTTCGCTCTCGTCGGAATGGCGCGCGCCGTACAGCCAATTCCACACTTTGCGCCACGCGAGGATTCGGATCCCGACGAGCTCCAGTCCGACGAAAACCAACCATGATCCGGGAGTAAGAGGCGTGACAAGCGCGAGCAGACCAAGCGCGATAAAGAGAATGCCAAAAATGAATTTAATTCGCGCGTCGAGACTATGCAGCCACACCCTAAATCTTTCCCATCGCGCTTTCATCGCCGCATTATTTCATGAATCTTGGACACGGTATATGAAGTCGCCTACGATACGCACGTTCATGCAAAAATCATTGTACGTCGGCATCGTTTTCGCGCTCGCAGTGATCGCGTTCGACGTCAATGTATTTCAAGATTCCAATGTGCGGCTCGCGATGAGCTATGCGTCCGCAGAGACGCTCGCAAGCTCGGTTTCAACGACCACCCTAATAGCTGCCGAAGAGAAAGACTGGCGCGCTTCCCTCCCGGTCGCGGATTCGGCCGAAGAAGTAGCCGCGCCGTCGATCGCCTCCCCGACCCTGAGAGCGGCAGCTGAGCGCACGATCACCGCTAAGAAAGCGGCGCCACCTCCCGCAGAAAAACCAGCGCGAATTATCATCCCGTCGATCGGTCTCGATACCACGATCGTCCCCGTAGGCGTCAACGATAAGGGCGAGATGGATGTACCGAGCGGCAGCACGAAGAATGTGGGCTGGTTCAAGGGCGGACCGATGCCCGGACAGAAAGGCAGCTCGGTCCTCGATGCACACGTGTTCGCCGCGTTCGAGGATCTCAGGTACCTGAAGGTCGGCGAACAGATTATTGTCGAGACAGTGAACGGCACCAGGCTCGCGTTTACCGTCCAGGAATCCACCGTATACAAACTCAGTGAGATCAGACCTGAGATGCTTTTCGGGCGCAACGACGGAAGGCGCCTCAACTTGATCACGTGCGCCGGCTCGCCTGTCGGCGATACGTATTCGCACCGCCTCGTTGTGTACGCGACATTCTCGGAGGTTCAATAAAAAACGGCCGCTTCCGCGGCCGCTTTGCATATGCGTGGTATCGATCAAGCCCGTGTTTCATCCAGCCGAGTCCGTTGTGGAGGACAAGGACGAATTTCGCTGATATCGATGAGTCGCTGGTCGTGGCGCCCGCCACAATGACCCGCGAGCCCACTGATACCGACGTCGTGGCTCCTTCGCCGAGCGTCCAGATCGTAGTCGAAGCATTGGACGCGACGGTCGTGGTGCCGGTGCCGAAGCGCGCGATTGTGAATCCGTTCGATGACACGGCCGTCACGATGCCCGCGCGCAGGTTGCCAAGCTGATGTTCTTTCTCTCTCGACCCCTTCTCGTGCTCTGAGATCTGAGCGGCGACGATCATAGTCCCGCTTACCGTGCCTTTCACCTTGACCTGATCGCCCACTGTGATGCTTGCGAGGGTGCCGTCTTCGATCTCCGCGTTTGCTGCTTGGATCGTGTATACGGCGGCATTCTTCCCTGTCACTGTGATCACGCTGCCATTTACGGCGCTCACGGTTCCGTGGATGGCGACCGTACTGGTTGCCTTAGTATCATGGTCGTCCCGTTTCGCTTCCTTGTGTTCGAGTACCTTGGCGAAAGCACCGATATTGATGCGATGTTCACCCTTATCCTGATCCGCGTACGCAGGCGCTGCCATAAGCATCATGCCAAGCGCAGCAGATGAGACTATCAACTTTGATTTCATAGAGATATAGCTATTTGTAAGCGTGGCATCAGCCACATAGATGTAGACGTGCTGAAGAGCCGCTTCTTAGCGGCTCTCAAACGACGCCACGTCAACACTATTTTGCAAGTCTATGCGCCTTTGCTGTGCTTGAGGAAGCCCTCAAATGCTTTGAGGGTCTCGAGCGGAATCGTAAAGATGACCGTATTCGACTGGTCACTCGAAATATCATTGATCGATTGCAGCGTCCTGAGATGGAGCGCGCCCGGGATCGCCGATAGGATCTGCGCCGCCTGCGCCATGTTCTGCGCCGCCGCGAGTTCGCCTTCGGAATTGATGATGACCGCCCGCTTTTCGCGCTCAGCTTCTGCTTGTTTGCCTATGGTGCGCTCCATGTCAGCCGGCAGGCTCACATCTTTGAGCTCGACGTTGTTGACCTTGAGACCCCACGCATCGGTTTCTTTGTCTACTATCTCCCGTATGCGCTCCGCGAGCTTGTCGCGATTCGCGAGCAATTCATCGAGAGATACTTCGCCCACGATATTGCGCATCGTGGTCTGTGCGTACTGCGATATCGCATAACGGAAGTCCTCGACTTCAAGTATCGCTTTTTCGGCTGAGTCGACTTTGTAGTAGATCACCGCATTCACTGTGACCGCCACGTTATCGCGCGTTATCGCGCGCTGATCCGGCACATCGACAGCTTTCACGCGCATGTCGACCTTGCTGTAGCTTTGGAATATCGGAATGATGATGCGCCAGCCCGGCATCATGATGCCTGTGAATCGACCGAGCGTGAATTTGAGACCGCGCTCGTATTGATTGACCTGCTTGATGCTGACGATTATGAGAGCGAGGAGTACCGCGCCGATAGCGAGATAGATAGGCATGCGCCCATTGTAGACCCAGGGTACATGAAGTCCAGCTTAACGAACTTCAGTCTTGATGGCTGCGTCGACAATGTCAGCGATCTCTGAAAAGCCAGGTATAAGCCCCGCGATGGAGAGCACCCAGCCCAGTAAAATGATAGCGAGGATACCGCCTACGAAAGCGCCAGCACCATAGAGCACGCCGTAGATAAACGCGCGCTTCGGATTACTCGTGCGATCCTTGATCTCCTCCAATTCGTCTTCGATACGCTGTAGATGTTTGAGCCCCTTCTTCTCGAACTGTTT
>CBIMKN010000063.1:0-4727 GCA_966244515.1 uncultured bacterium | reverse complement strand
CATTCTCTTGTACGGTTGAAGCCTTGACGTCGTCCTCGATGAAGATATCTCCCGTGCAATTAATGGCTCGAGGCAGCTGTTCGACCGAGAGGCCGGTATCAAAACTCGATAGGTTGGTGCCGGTCGCCATTGTGTCAGGAATGAGCGCCTTCACTCCCAATATCGGCTTCTTCGGGAAGCCCGTGTACTGATAGGCCGGATCTATGCGAAAGCTCTTAGGGTATTTGAACGTAATGCCCATTGTGCTTGATGCGTATGTCGATCGTGCTTCTTGTCCTGGCACTTCGACCTCGCAATTGCTGTAGGTCTCACCCTGAGCGCCCTCGGTCACGAACGCAGTGTCGCCCTTGTTCCAAAATACGATACTCTCATTCTCCGTCGCATAGCGAGCGCCCGACGCGGATATTGCCTGGGGGAGCGTCATGGTGCGACCGTCGCTGAATACGAGATCGACTTCGCGCTCATAAAAATCAGCGTCGATGGTCTTATCTTCATCACAGATGAAATGTACTGAATTGATCGGCTCTTTCCCTATCGCCGGAAGCGAGTCTCCCAGAAAATAGTATGCTGCAGCGCCGATAAGGATGAGTCCGATGACCCCGATGAGTAGTTTCTGTACCATTCCTTCATAGTGCCACTATTTATGAAAACGCAAAGAGGCATCCCTGCGTGCAATTGCAGCCCTCTATAGAGCCATATTATTCCTCGGCATCGTCGAGTACATCCACTATCTGGATCGGACTCTTCACGTATGGCGACCATTCCGCATCGATTGCGCCATACTCCTTTTCGTATTGGATGATGTGATAGCGCAGGCACTGGAAAAGACGCTTCATGTGCTGCGGAGTGAAGGCGTACGCGGATCGCTCATCTCCCGCACGTAAGATGAGCGTAAACGCTTCCTCAAAGCCTGAGATGTATGCGGTCTCGCAGAATTTCTTTGTAAGTCGATCACTTTCCATATAAGTCGCTATACTCGCACGAAAAACATTGTTACTCCGTATTGGTAATTGTTTATAACGCAAAGCCCCGGGACACGCCCGGGGCTTTGCTCGGGGTATCAGTATTTAGAAGATCCCAAATCCTACACCGGCGAGATATCCACCGAGAAGGATGGCTATCGCGCCACCGGTGCCATACCACGTTTCGTTGTTGAATTTACGAACGAATCGCTGGACTGCCCTCGAAGGCATGGCAAGGTAGAGCACGCCCTCAATTGCGAGGATCCAGCCGATGACTGCGATGACTCCGTCGGCGCTCGCCTCAATAGTGGGATACGTAAGAATGACCGAGAGACCCGCGAGTATCTCGACGAGCGCGATCACAAGGAGGAGCGGGCGGTTCGCGGCAAGCTGCGCAATCGCAGGCATGATCGACTTGCGGCGATAGAGCACTATCACGCCGACGATAATAAAGTAGAGTCCTAGAAGTTGTGCAAGGAGCATAGAACTACATTAGTGATATACGCACAATGTATCACGCCCCCTGCGCGTCGTATGTGCGCTTTCGCATTACCTCTGGATAACTGCCGAATGCAACACAGCTACTTTTCTTCGAGATCAAGGCAGACTGAGTTTATACAGTACCGTTTGCCTGTGGTTTCTTTCGGACCGTCATCAAAGACATGGCCCAAGTGCGAGCCGCAGCGCGCGCAAGTTATCTCCGTCCGCACCATGCCGTGGCTCGTGTCCGCGTGCGTCTCAACAGCGCCAGGTAGGGCCGAATCGAATGAGGGCCAGCCAGTGCCGGAATCAAATTTCGCGTCGGAAGAGAATAAAGGGTTGCCGCACGCGGCGCACGCATACGTGCCGTCGGCTTTCTCATGCACATATTCGCCGGTGAACGGCGCTTCCGTACCGCCTTCTCGCAGCACTGCATATTGCTCTGGCGAGAGATGCTCTTTCCATTCGTTCTCGCTCTGCGGCATGGGTTTGTCAGACATACGTACATCGTACCAAATACACATGAAAAGATTCAGGCGCAACCGCATAGAGCGGCTGCGCCAGAGATAGAGCTACGAATAGCCGAGCGCGATAGAGCCTCGCACGGCTTCCTTACCGCTTGCGGCCAGGAGGATCTCGAAGCTGATGTCGATCCAGCATCCGAGGATGCTCACATCTGGCTCGCCTACCGGGCGGAATCGCATACGGATCGGTGCATCCACCGGCACGGGGAAACGGAATTCATGTTGGCCCCCGCGATTCAGCAGATTCAATCCGTCCAACTCAAAGGGCAATTCTATACCCGAGAGTTTCGGAATGAGCGAGATGAGCATCAGCCCCGGAACGATCGGGCCATCCGCGAACCGGTTCTTGCCCCCGCGATGAAGCGGATTGGTATCAGCGGTCAGGGCGCAGAAGGCGTTGACGTCCTTCTGAGCGACGGTGATCTCGGGACCAAGCAGATTATGATCCCGGGTCATGAGCTCGCGGCAGAGCGCCTTGATCCCGGGCGGCAGCACCTTGTCCCTCAACAGCGCTCGTACAGGCGCGTTCATGAGTCTCCTCCCAAGCGATATGTGGTTAGCAGCTGCGTGCCACAATATGCCGCTGGCCCTACTGCGTCAATGCGCCCGCTTCGCCACTGCCAATTCCTTCATGACTTCCTCGTCGCTCACTTGCGGGAATGATCCATACGCCTGTCCAATCGCGTACATCGAGGTCGGCTCGCTCAGGCACACGATCTCGTCGGCGTGATCGCGAAACTGCTCGATACCGTCGAGAATGCACACGGGCGAAGCGATGACTATTTTCGCTTTCGGATATCTTTTTCGTGCAGCGAGACACGCGGCCTTCGCGCTCATGCCGGTCGCGATACCGTCGTCCACGATGACGACAGTAGATGGTACGACGCCCGCGCTGAATGAGCCGCTCTTATATGCACTCATGCGCCTCTCAAGCTCCTTTTTTTCTCTCGCGATGATCCCTTCTACTGCAGCAAGCGACGCGCCGGACGTAGCGAGAGAATCTTCGTCGATGATGAATACTCCCTGCGGCGCAAGAGCGCCTACGGCGAATTCTGGATTGAAGGGTGCCCCCACCTTGCGCACCACGAGCGTATCGAGCGCGCATGTGAGCGCCGCAGCGACTTTGGACGCTACCGGCACTCCGCCTCTCGGAAGCGCGAGGACGAGCGGCCGCTCATAGGAGCGGCCAGCGATCTTCGCGGCGAGTTTAGCGCCGGCTTCGGAGCGATCCGCGTACAGCATGCTGGTAGTATACAAGCCCGCGATTTTTATCAACCGGGAATCTTCGCATCGAGACCGCGCCCTGCGCGATTCCTTTCATTCTCTGTGAGATATTTCTTTCTGAGACGCACTGACGACGGGGTTATCTCAAGATATTCATCTTCTGCCATAACTTCCAGGCCGCGCTCGATCGTGAGTTCGTACGGTGGGATAAGATCGATCGCTTCATCGGCACCTTTCGAGCGCATGTTGGTGAGCTGTTTGCCCTTGGTGGGATTTACCGTCATCTCCTCGCCCTTTGAGGTATTGCCGATCACCTGACCTTCGTAGACCTCTACCGCGGGAGCGATGTAAAGGACGCCGCGCTCCTGCAGATTCCACAGCGAGAATCCAAGCGCTTTGCCGGATGCCATCGATATCATGGAACCGACCTGCTTCTTCTTGATCTCGCCCGCATGCGGCTGGAAGCCGATAACGCGAGACGATAGGATCCCTTCGCCCTTGGTGTCGAGCACGAATTGGTTCTTGTAGCCCAAGAGTCCGCGCGTCGGACCTTCAAAAATGAGACGTACGCTGTTCTCATGGACCTTGAGATCTTTCATGACGAATTTGCGCACGCCCAGACGCTCTATGATCGCGCCTTGATATTCGCTTGGCGAATCGACGATCACCTCTTCGAAAGGCTCGAGCTTCTGTCCGTTCTCCTCCCTGATGATCACCTGCGGTTGTGAGACCTGCATCTCGTACCCTTCGCGGCGCATGTTCTCAAGAAGTATCGCTATGTGGAGCTCGCCGCGACCCGACACTTTGAAGACGTCGCCACCGGAGAAATCGACACGAAGCCCAACGTTGATCTCCAGCTCTTTCTCGAGACGCTCGCGGATCTGGCGCGACGTCACGAACTTCCCTTCCTTTCCAGCGAACGGAGAGTTGTTGACGAGGAAATTGAGCGTAATGGTGGGCTCATCGATCGCGATCGCCGGAAGCGGTTCTGCATTCTGGTCCGTAGTGATAGTCTCGCCGATGTAGATATCTGAGAGGCCCGCAATGAGCACGATGTCTCCTGCACTCACTTCCTGCACCTCAGTTTTCTGGAATCCCTTGAATGTCGACATTTTCGTGATCTTGCCGCTGCGCGTCTCGCCGCTCGGCTTTTTTACGAATACCTGATCGCCGCTTCGAAGCGTACCTTCATAGACACGTGCCACGGCGAGTCGGCCGAGGAAGTTGTCGTAACCAAGATTGAATGGTTGCGCGCGAAGCACGCCCGATTCGCTACCAGGAGTGTTCGCTGGCTTCACATGAGAGAGGATGACGTCGAGGAGTGGGTCCATGTTGCTCGACTCATCCGTGAGCTTCTTTTTCGCGATACCTTGCTTGCCGATCGCATACACGATCGGAAAGTCCGCCTGCTCATTGGACGCACCGAGCTCAAGGAAGAGTTCTAGCACCTGTTCTTCGGTGCGTGCAGGATCGGCAGCGGGCTTGTCTATCTTATTGATGACCACGATCGGACGGAGCCAGAGTTCGAGCGACTTCT
>CBIMKN010000062.1:0-4783 GCA_966244515.1 uncultured bacterium | reverse complement strand
GATACGGATGGCCGTACGTGGTATCGACTATCGTTTGATGAGTGGCTTCGCTATCCCGAGCGAGTCCGGACGGACATGTACGTTGCATCAGAATACGTCCGCGCTTTCACAGACGAAGGCCCGCGCGAGGTGCCGATCGGCACGAGCGCGTCGAGTACGAAATACATCCTTATCGACAGGAGCGAGCAGAAGCTCTACGCATACGACGGTGAAGATCTGTTCATGGATCTGGCGATATCGACCGGCATTGAGCTGACCCCGACTCCGCGCGGCGTCTTTCATATCTACAAGAAGACTCCGTCGCGTTATATGCAGGGACCAATACCGGGCATATCAGAAAAGGTTTTTGATCTCCCCGGCGTTCCATGGAATCTCTACTTCACAGCGGAGGGCGCCGTGATCCACGGCGCGTACTGGCACGACAAGTTCGGCCAGCCGTGGTCCAACGGCTGCGTGAACATGCCTACTGAGAAAGCCGCAGAGCTCTACCGCTGGGCCGAGCTCGGCACCAAAGTGATCGTGCGAGACTAGGACTCGACCTCAACTTTAAATCCGCCGTACGCCATTCGCTTCATATCAAATGGCATCGGCATATTATTGCCTTCGTATTTCTTGTCGAAATACGACATGACTTTTTTATTGACCGCAGTGCGGTGCGCCTTTGACTTGAATACAATGAATGAGAACCACACTGACTCACCTGCTTTTGCTTTGGCCATCTTGTCGAAGGTGAATGTAACCCACTGAGGCTTCGCATCGTCTATGATGCATTCCTTGTAGTCGAGCGCACCGAATCTCTTCCACACCTGCGCCGCTTCTTTTGCGATCTTTCTGTATGCGGCGGTCTTATTCTTCGGTATAGAGAGCACGAATCCGTCAACGTATTTTGCCATGATGATGTTCTAATCCTTACCCATTAAAAGCTTTCTCGAGCGCCGCGATGTCGAACTTTTTCATTTGGAGGAATGCCTTCGTGACGCGAGCCACCTGCTCGGGCGTGCCCTTCGTCATCATGTCATCCAAGACGCGCGGTGATATCTGCCAGACGAGATCGTACTTGTCCTTGAGCCAACCGCACTGCTCGGCCTCTGGCACCGCTGAAAGTTTCTCCCACAGATGATCGATCTCCGCTTGATCCTCGCATTTCACGAGAAGCGAGACGCCTTCATTGAAGGAGAATTTGTGCATGCTACTGCTTCCATCCATCGCGGTGAACCACTGGCCCTCGAGCATGAAGTCGGTGAACATGACAGCACCTTCCTTGTTGGGCTCCATTCCAGCGGGATACTTCGCCATCGTGCCGCGCTTCGAGTCCTTGAAGATCGACATATAGAAATTCGTGGCCTCTTCCGCTTTGTCTGCGGTATCGGTCACGAACAGGAGCGACGGGATGATGAACGGCCGCGGCTCACCCTCAGGATTCGTAAGGATGAGCTGCCACGACACGCCGAAGCGATCCACGACCCATCCGTACTTTTTACTGAATGGATATTCTTGAAGCGGCATGAGCGCCGCGCCGCCTTCCAAAAGTTTGCCCCACAGCACTTCTAGATTCTGCGCAGCGTTCGGGTCTTGTGCAGGGTCGAAATTTACCATGAAGGAGATCGAGGGATTGATCTTGAAATACGGCCCGGCGCTGATCGCCATGAAAGACTGCCCCGCTATGTCGAAAGAGACGATATCTGCGTCGCCAGATGGCGTGTCGTGGAGGGTCTGAACGCTCGTTACTTTCGCATTCGGAAATGCGGACGCATAAAATTCGGCGGCCTGTTTCGCCTCCTTGTCGAACCAAAGATGAGGCGTGATCTTGCTCATATGCCAAGTATATCAAATCGACTATTGAAGCTTGTCGCCAAGCGCGACATTATCGCCCTTTGGTTCGATCAGGACCCATCCGCTTCCCGCCGTATTCTTAAAACCGAGCGTGAGTACCTCCGACATGAAAGGACCGACCTGTTTCGGCGGGAAATTCACGACGCAGCACACGAGCGAGTGTAAGAGTTCTTCTTTTGTATGTGCTCCGACCGCCTGCACGCTGGATTGTTTGACTCCCATGTCTGGCCCGAAGTCGATGCGCAGCTGGTATGCGGGCTTCTTCGCCTCAGGGAAATCAGAAATATCGACGACGCGCCCTACGCGGATGTCGACTTTATCGAAATCGTCCCACGAGATCGTCATACGAAAAGTGTAACAAAGCCCTTGAAAACTAGATGGCGCGTCGAAAATGACAAGTCTATCGATGTGGGCAGCCCGCCCAGCAGCATGGACGGCGCATCCCGCCGCTCATTTTTGAGAGCGCTTTCTCGATGCGGATGCCGCGCGTCTCCGCTTTCTTGCCCGAGGTGACCCAGCAGATCCACTCGCTCTTCGCGAGGGGCGTGATGTCGTCCCACACTGCCTTCGCTTTGGGGACAGCAGCGATTGCCGTCTTCAAATCGACTGGCACCGAAGTGTGCGCGGGCTTCCCTTTCGTCGCTTGCGTGCTCATGGACGTATCTTACCAAACAGACCGTTGGAATCCGTCGCGTACCCTGCTATCTTTAGACACGTTTGGGGGATCGTCTAATGGTAGGACAGCGGCCTTTGGAGCCGTGAATCTTGGTTCGAATCCAAGTCCCCCAGTATGAAACTACGATGGATCATCGCTCTTGTGCTTGTATCCGTAGTGCTGGGATTCGCAGCGTGGATGGCGAGCAAGAATCCGTCCAATGATCGCGACTGGGTGCCCGACCAGTCGCTGCTACCGAGGGCAGAGATCGATGGCGATAAAGTGATCGTACACAATGTACGCAACTTCACGTATCACTCTGCGGATGAATTCGATGCCGTGTATGACATCCGCACGTACGATCTTTCAAAGCTCTCTCGCACGTGGTACGTAGTCGTGCCGTTCGGCGCACCCGGCGTCGCACATGCCTTCCTTTCATTTGAATTCGAAGACGGGCAATACGTGTCCGTATCCGTTGAAGCGCGAAAGGAACGAGGTGAAGCCTATTCGCCCATCAAAGGGGCATTCCGCGCATACGAACTCATGTATGTGATCGGCGATGAGCGCGACGTCATCGGTGTGCGCGCAAACCATCGAAAGCATGATGTCTATCTCTATCCGCTGACTCTCACTCGCGAACAATCGCGCACCGTTTTTACCAGCATGCTTCGCGATGTGAATGCCCTCGCCGAAAAGCCGCAATTCTACAACACTCTCACGGGCTCGTGCATGACCGGCGTCGCGAAGCATCTTGAAGCGGCCGGCGTGGATATTCCCGTTTCGATAGATTTTCTTCTCCCCGCGTTCAGCGACAAGATGTTCTACGATCTCGGCTTGATAGATCCCGTGGATACGTTCGAAGCGCTCAAGACACACTCCCTCATCAACGGTCGCGCCGCTGCACTTGAGAGCGGCGAAGATTTCTCGGCAGCGATCCGAAAGACACGATGAAGATTGCGTGTCTGGCGCCGTTGAAATAGGCGGCTCGTTTGTTACCATTCCCCAATGCGGCAGGTCCTCTATCTGGTGGCCCTCGTGATGTTGGTCATCAGCGCGATAGCAGGCGTCTTCACGCTCAACTACGCGAGCAAAGAAGAGGTCGATCTTACGGCCAGGCTTCAATCACGCGCCCTCATACTATCCGAAAGCCTTACGGAGGCTATCGGGCCCTCGTATGCAACGAATGCGACTTCGTCGCTCCAGCGCATTGTCGATCGCTTCGCCGATCGCGAGCGCACCGCGGGCATCGCAATCATCGACTCGGCGGGCAATAGCGTCGCAACATCAGCCACATTCCCTCCCGGCACTCAGGAGCTCGTATTTATCGACACAGCGATGAACAGCGGCGAATCGCAGGGAATCTTTATTGAGCGAGACGGCAGAAGCTACTACGTGTTCGCGCAGCCGATCATCAGCGAGGGCCGCGTCATGGGCGCGCTCGTGACCATCCATGATGCCCAGTACATCCGCGAGGCCATCAGAGACATCTGGCGCGAGAGCCTCGTCAGGCTCCTCGTGCAGCTCGTGTTCTTCGGCGGCGCGATATTCGTACTCGTCAATTTCGTTTTCAGACGCGCCATACACGACCTCGTCCAATCGGTCCGATCTGTCCGCTCGGGAGAATCCCCAGAAGCGGAGTCTACGAGCAACAGCTTCCTGCACCCGCTCTCAAGCGAGATCACAAAGATGTCGGCGAGCCTGCGCCAGGCGCGCGTAGCCGCAAGCGAGGAAGCGCGCATGCGCCTTGAAAAGCTCGATTCCCCTTGGACTGCGGAGCGGCTTAAGGAGTTCATCAAAGCGCACCTCAAGGATCGACCAATATTCGTGGTCGCTAATGCGGAACCGTATGTGTACTCGCACGGTAAAAACGGTCTCGAGTGGTCGCAACCGGCCGGGGGCGTCATTACTGCTATCGAGCCGGTCATGGAGGCGTGTGGCGGCATATGGATAGCACAAGGAAGCGGCGCGGCTGATAAAGAGGTCAGTGACGAAGAGGGCAAACAGCGTGTCCCGCCCGAAGAGCCAAGCTACACGCTCAAGCGCGTATGGCTATCCCCTAAGGAGGTCCGCGGTTACTACAATGGATTTTCGAACGAGGCCCTCTGGCCGCTCTGTCACGCGGCTCACGTACGCCCAGAATTCCGCAAAGAAGATTGGACCGAGTACCGCAAGGCCAACGGACTCTTCGCAAAAACTCTCTTGGAGGAAATACGCCACATCGAGCGTCCAATCGTACTCGTGCAGGACTACCACCTCGCGCTCGTGGCCCCGGCGCTGCGCGCTCGTGTGCCGGAC
>CBIMKN010000061.1:0-5153 GCA_966244515.1 uncultured bacterium | reverse complement strand
TTGGGACACATGTAAAACAGCGAGGTTCTAATATCACGGCGGAGCGCCTTCGCATCGACTTCTCGCATGGCGCGAAAATGACCCCAGAGCAGATCGCTGATGTCGAGCGCATCGTGAATGAGCGCATACAAGAATCATTGCCGGTCGTACGCTCGACACTTCCTAAGGAGGAAGCTGAGATGCTTGGTGCAGAACACGAGTTTGGAGCCAAATACCCAGACGTCGTGTCCGTCTATTCAGTCGGCCCGATCGGCGCCACAGTCGAAGAACCGCGCTTCACCGAAGCGTTCTCCATAGAATTTTGCGGCGGGCCGCATGTCACCAATACAGCTGACATCGCGAAGAGTGGCGTCTTCAAGATACAAAAAGAAGAGGCGGTCGCGTCGGGTATACGGCGCATAAAGGGGATACTCGTGTAGGTTTTTACACAACGCGCGAGCGCTTCACTCGGGCGTCGGGATATACTGAAGCGGAATGCTGAACGTAAATCTTTCGTTTGCGCGGTTCAAGGTCGCCGCAGTTGTCGACGTCGCACCGGGAGGCGCCGGTGTCGCTATCGTAACCAATCCCCATGATGCAGCTTCGACGATATTGGCGAGCGCATACTCAGCACTCTCTCTCGAGCCGAGGACTCCGGAACAGCAGGCGGCGCTTATCGGGGAGCAGATAAAGGAGGCGTCAGCCCAGGCACTCAAGATCTACGCTTCGTCGGGTCACAAGACACCGATCTCAGACGTGTACGTGATAGTTCATGCGCCATGGTCGCGGACGATCATGTTGGAATCTGCAGAGAAGTACGACGCTGAAGTCCGTATCCACGCCGCGCGCATAGAGGAGATGGCCAAGTCCGCACTGGATAAGGCACGGGAAATAGATCAGACCCGCATTCTCGAGGCCAGCGTCATCAAAGTGTCACTCAATGGCTACCCAACGCCGAATCCTGATGGAAAATATGCGCACCTGCTCAGCGTCGTCTCATTGGCGAGCGATTGCGATGCGATAGTGCGCTCATCTGTTGAAGCTGCAGTGCAGCAGTCGTTCCCCGTAGCCCGTCACATGTGGCGATCCGGGCTTCGCACACTCATGTCGGTCGCGCGCGAATCGCTTCAGAGCGAGCACTTTTTGATAGTGGACATGGGCGCTACGGATACGCATATGGTCGCCATGTCCGAGAGCGGCATGTTACAGCTCGTTTTACAAGAAGGCACGGCGACAATACTTCGACGGATCGCAGCGCAACGATCTGCGGACGAGGTCATCGTCTTTCTGCGCATGCTCTCTCGAGATGCCTGCTCGACCGAAGCGTGTGATTCTCTCAGGTCGGCGATCGCGACTGCTGAGCCGGAGCTCGTCCGCGTCTTTGGTGAAGCGATGGCAAAGATCGCAGCACACACAAGAGTTCCCAATGACCTGCTGCTCATGACGCATCCGGATCTAGAATCGTGGCTCTCTACATTCTTGGCACGCATCGATTTCGCGCAATTCACAGTGACATCGATGCCGCTTTCAGTGAACACCGCACTCTCGCTCGATCTCTCTCGATTCGTTGCTGGAGCGCACAATGCCGACACGCTCACGATCGGCGCCGCACTTGTCAACATAGAAAATCGAGCATAAATCGCGCGCTGAGAGGTGGTGGTATAATCGATTCTCATGGCGAAAGACTATTTTCATGACATCGTCCCGCCTGCCGGCCGCCATTCGCATACGCACGCGCATGATGACGACGAATCCACACAGGTACCCATACACAGATCTCACGCAGAATCGTCCTCAGGCCGATCCATCCGCAATATCACGGCACCCTCGAGACATCGAACAAGCCGCAGCGGTGATGAGTACACTATCCCGCGGGCGCCGCGAGAGCGTAAAAGTATGTCCCGTATCCTGATGTGGTCCATCGCTGCCATTGCGATACTTCTTCTGGGTGCACTTCTCGTAGTAGCCCTGAGGCCGACTCGGGTGACGATATCGCCACGCACGCATGTGCTCAATTTCTCCTCGGAGAGTATTACCGCATATCCCGAATCTACTGTCGGCGAAAATGCACTGTCATACGGAGTTGAGACGGTTGAGCTCGAAGACTCAGAGGTTGTGCCAAGCCAGGGCACTGTCTACGCGGAGGAGAAGGCGAGCGGCACGCTCACGGTGTACAACAATCACCAGACGGCGCCTTTGAAGCTCGTCAAAAATACTCGCTTCGAGACTCCTTCCGGTCTGATTTTCCGTACGCCAGCTGATATTGTTGTTCCCGGCAAGAAAGGTAGTACGCCGGGTTCTATAGAGGTGACCGTCGTCGCTGATCAGCCAGGCGAGCAGTACAACGTTGCAGCGGGGAAATTCACCGTACCTGGCCTCAAGTCGACGCCGGATATGTATAAGAACGTCTACGCAGAATCATCCGATGCGTTCACCGGAGGTTTTGTAGGCGAGCGGCCTGGCGTGCCCGCAGGGGCACTTGAGAGTGCGATAGAGACCGTGCGGACGAGACTTGCGGCTAAGGCGGCCGAATCGGTGAAGCAGATCGATGCATCGGTCGTCACGTTCCCTTCGCTCGTCCAGATCGACTATCAGAGCATGCCGAATACAACCGAGGCGGGCGGCAGCGTCCGCATACATCAGAAGGCCCGGGTTTCGATCCCGACGTTTCCTTCGCTTACGTTCGCGTATGCAGTGAGCGGTGCCGCGATCAGTTCTGGTGACACATCTTCGGTGGTGCTGAAGCCTGGCAGTAATTTTGCGGCGACCGCGGTCGGAACATCGACAGTGCTCGGCGTGTCCCCGCTTAGCTTCGCGCTGTCCGGTCAGGCCATGCTTGTCTGGCAAGTGGATCAATCAGAAATCCAGTCGGCACTTGCGGGCAAAGACAAGTCCGCATTCGAGGCAATAGTGGGCGGCTTTCCGGCGGTTCAAGAGGCGAGCGCTCGCATTGAACCTTTCTGGAACAGCACGTTCCCAGAGGACCCGCAGGACATCAAAATTACGATAAAAGAGCCCGAAATGGCTCAGTAGCTTGACGCAAAAGCGACTTGCTGCTATTGTGTCCCACGCAGATATGGCTGACTCAGAGGTCGTAGAAGGAGTGGTCGACGAGGCGCTCCCTAATACGCTCTTTCGCGTCAATCTCGCAACCGGTGAGACTGTACTCGCGTACCTCGCAGGAAAGATGCGTCTGCATAGAATTAAAGTGCTCGTGGGCGATCGTGTGCAGTTGCAGCTTGATCCTTATGGGGGTCGCGCGCGCATCACCCGGCGCATTTAACCCAAACCACTCATGAAGGTGAAAGCTTCCGTTAAGAAAATTTGCATGCATTGCCGCCACGTAAAGAGGCGGGGACGACTATGGGTTATTTGCTCGAACCCTCGTCACAAGCAGCGCCAGGGCTAATTTACTTCATACCGAATTCACCATGCGTATCGCAGGAATAACCATACCGGAAGAAAAGCGACTCGAGATCGCACTGACCGCCGTCTACGGCGTAGGACGACCCCGCGCTCAGGCAGTGCTCTCGGAGCTTGGTATAGATCATGGTAAGCGCCCGAAGGACCTTACTGCACAGGAAGAGTCAGCGCTTCGCGACGCGATCGAGAAGTTCACGATAGAGGGTGAGTTGAAGCGCCAGATCAGCGGCAACATCCGCCGACTCAAGGACATCAAAGCGCACCGCGGCGTCAGACACCTCCGCAAGCTCCCGGTCCGCGGGCAGCGCACCAAAACGAATTCACGCACCGTACGCGGCAACGTACGCAAGACAATGACGAGCGGTCGCCGTAAGCTCGAGAAGACATAAAGCATAATCATCACCTATGGGAAAGAAACGAATCATACGCAAATCGGGCGGAACAGTGGATGCGGGTCTCAAGTCGCGATCCTTGGCGCGCACGGCCAAGAAGAACATCACGGCAGGCACGCTCCATATTCACGCGACCTACAACAACACCAAGGTCCTTCTCACCGACAAGAACGGCAACGCGATCGCGTGGTCAAGCTCGGGAAGCCTCGGCTTCTCAGGAGCGAAGAAGGGCACTCCTTTCGCAGCAGCGAAAGTGGGCGAACTCGTCGGCGACAAGGCGAATATCATCGGGGTCAAGGAAGTCGACGTTGTCATCCGCGGCGTTGGAGCTGGTCGCGAATCCGCGCTTCGCGGGTTTGCGGGCAAGGGCATCGATGTATCGCGAATCGCGGACGACACCCCGGTGCCGCACAATGGTCCGAGGCCGCCTAAACCGCGACGCGTCTAACATCATTATTTATTCACGAGCTTTTTCATGCTACCGGTAAAATCAAAGTACAAGATCGCGAAGCGCCTCGGAAACGGGGTCTTCGAGCAGACGCAGACGCAGAAGTTTGCGCTCTCTGAGGCACGCTCTCAGAAGGTGACGAAGCGCCGCGGCGGCTCGGACTACGGTAAGCAGCTTCTTGAGAAGCAGCGCGTTCGATACTCGTACGGTCTTGCCGAAAAGCAGCTCGCGAACTACGCAGAGAAGGCAGTCCACACGCCGGACCCATCTGCGACACTCTTCAAATCTCTCGAGATGCGCGTCGACAGCGCCGTCTACCGCGCTGGTCTCGCGCCCACTCGTCGCGCCGCACGCCAGATGGTCAGCCATGGCCATGTGATGATCAACGGCCGCCGCACCACCGTACCGTCGCACATGCTCAAGAAGGGCGACGTACTCACTATCCGCGAAGGCAGCCGTAAGAGCCCGCTTTTCGCCTCGCTTTCGGAAAAGGAAGAGCGCCGCGGCATCCCGCAGTGGCTCGCAGTGGATTTCAACGCACTCAAAGCAGAGGTAACGGGCGAGCCGACCTACTCGACCGTCGAATCGGGTCTCAATCTGCCGACCGTCTTTGAGTTCTACAGCAGATAAAGTATTGGTCTTATTCACGTTATTAGCGCCACAAAATTTTATGTCGGACTACCACATCGCACTGCCTTCTAAGCCCCGCATCGTCAATGAGACGGAGCGCAGCGGCACCTACGAGATCGACGGACTCTATCCGGGCTACGGCTTTACGCTCGGCAACAGCCTCCGCCGTATCATCCTCTCCTCGCTTCCAGGCGCTGCGGTCACGCACGTGAAGATCCCGGGCGTCGCGCACGAGTTCTCTACTATCGAGGGCGTGAAGGAGGATGTCGTTACCATCCTGC
>CBIMKN010000060.1:0-5156 GCA_966244515.1 uncultured bacterium | reverse complement strand
CTGGAGACGCTTGGCCAGGTAGCAAGATGCACGCTCTCCTCATCCTCGCCCTCGCGCACCGCTTGAAAAAGGTGTTCAGCAAAGAAAGGCATCGACGGCGCGATAACAAGCGAGAGTCGGTGCAACACGAAGCGTATCGTAGCGAGCGCGGCTGTCTTGTCGGCGCCGTCTTCCTTGAAGCGATCGCGCGAGCGGCGGAGGTACCAGACGGATAGATCATCCACGAATCCTGCGATAGGCCGCGTCGCTCCTACGAGATCGTACCGGTCGAACGAGTCCGTTACTTCCTCTATGAGCGTATCGAGCCTAGCAATGATCCAGGTATCGAGCACGTGCTCGCTCCTCCAATCGCGCGGGGTCCCGTTTTCGTAGAGCTTATAAAATGCGAGTACATTTGAGAGACGTTGAATGTGTTTCTTGAGCGCCTCATCCACTCCTTTCTCCGCAAAATTCAGATTCTCTGCTTGTACGACGGGCGACGAAAGCAGGTAGTACCGGAGCGCATCGGCGCCGTATTTGTTGATCACGTGCACGGGATCGGGATAGTTGTTGAGACGCTTGGACATCTTCTTGCCATCCTCGGCGAGGACGATGCCGTTGACGACCACATTCTGGAACGCATTGCGTCCGAATATCGCCGTCGAGAGAACATGGAGGTAGTAAAACCACGCGCGCGTCTGATCCTGTCCTTCTGCGATGAATTGCGCCGGGAATGTCTTATCGAACGACTCTTTATTCTCGAACGGGTAGTGCGCCTGCCCGTACGGCATGGACCCGGAGTCGAACCACGTATCGAGTACGTCGGGGACGCGATGCATGATGCCGTCGCACTCCCAGCATGAGAACGAGATCTCATCGACAATGTGCTTGTGAAGATCGTCGACTTTTCTTCCGCTCACCTCTTCAAGCTCCGACGCGGAACCGAAAACGCGAACTGATTTGCACTTCTCGCATCGCCATATCGGCATTACCGACGCCCAGAATCTCTGACGGGAGATAGACCAGTCGCGCGCACCCTCGAGCCACTTGCCCCACCTGCCCTCTTTGATGTGTGCTGGCGACCAATTGATCGGCTTTGCATTCTTCAAGATCTCGGCTTTCTGCGCCTCGATCTTCACGAACCAGCTCGATGTCGCGTAATTGAGAAGCGGCGTGTCGCAGCGCCAGCAATGCGGATACGAGTGCACGATGTTTTCCTTCGCGAATATCTGCCCTTTCTCCTGCAGATATTTGAGGACGGCTATATCCGTGCCGAGCCGGACCTTGTCATCATCGGATCGAGGCTTCACCTCGAGTCCGGCAAACGCCGCTACCTCCGGTTTCATCGTACCGTCGTACGCGACGTGCTGTACGAACGGCAGATTCTCTTTCTTGAGAAGCTCCCAGTCGTCTGCGCCGAATGCCGGCGCCTCGTGCGCGATGCCGGTACCCGTGTCGGTGGTCACGAAATCCGCCGCGTACACCTTCCAGCCATTCTCGCGATTCTTGAGATTTGCGTCGCTCGCGTAGTAGTCGAAGAGCGGTTCGTATTCGAGCCCCACGAGCTCACCACCCTTGTATTCCTTCCCCTCCGTAATGACGACATCTTTTCCGATCGAATCCAATCGTTCTTTAGCCACTATGTATGTGGCGCCATCCTGCTGAGTCGCGACATATTCAATACTCTCGCCGACGGCAAGAGCCACGTTGCCAGGAAGTGTCCACGGAGTCGTCGTCCACGCGAGCATGTACACGTCGCCCGAAAGACCGATTTTCTCCGGGTTCTTCAATTTAAATCTCACCGTGACCGCAATGTCTTTCACGTCTTTGTATCCCTCCGACACTTCCTGTTGGCTCAGTGTCGTCTCGCAGCGCGGGCAGATGTGCATCGAGCGATAGTCCTCATAGACGAGCTCTTTGTCCCAGAGCTGCTTGAACGCCCACCACACGCTCTCCATAAAATCGCGGCTCATGGTGAAGTACGGCTGCTCCATGTCGGCCCAGCGTCCGACGCGCGGGATCACTTTCTTCCACTCATCCGCATACGTGAGTACCTTCGAGCGGCACATCTCATTGAACTTCGCGACGCCGTATTCCTTGATGTCCTTCTTGTGCTTGAAACCGAGTTCCTTCTCAACGATGTTCTCGATCGGAAGTCCATGGCAATCCCAACCCCACACGCGCGGTACGCGGTATCCCCGCATTGTGAAATAGCGCGGCACGACGTCTTTGATAACGCTCGCAACGATGTGTCCGTAGTGCGGGAGGCCGGTGGCAAAAGGAGGACCGTCGTAGAATACATAGTCGCCGAGCGGAGCCGGTTTTTCTACTGATTTCTTGAAAATGTCTTGTTCGTTCCACCACGCCAGAGTCGCCTCTTCGCGCTTAGATGCTTCGCTTTTCAAGGGTTCTGACATGCGGGTCATGGTAGCAAAAATCAAAGGCCGGCGCGACGAAACGTCGCAACCGGCCCGACCCACATCGTGCTACTGGCGGTACATGATACGCACCGCGGTGTTCCCCTGATCGAACACCTTGCGCAGGACGCCGTTGCGCCGACGGCCCAGCGGAACGTAGAACTTTCGGCCATCAGCAAGCCGCTCGATCGTCACATCCTTGGTGGCGAGAATACGCACGTCTTCCGCACAATGCGCTAATGCTTCCATGTGAGCCCCTGTGTTCAAAAAATGACCAGGATTTTCCTGGCCGCTACGGGTACTGCCCCGTGCTGCAGGCAGCCTATCGGAGTCTCCTATTACCTGCAAGCCGACAACCTACATCCGTTCTGGCGCGGGGATGCCGAGTACCCAGAGGCCATTCTTGAGAGTTCTGCGTACCGCATCGGTGAGCGCGACTTTGTGCGCAGCAGCAGGAGTGCCGTCGAGTATCTGCTCTTTCGCGTACCAGCCGTTGAAAGCAGATGCAAGCTGAATCAGGTAATTGGTTACGATGTGCGGCTCCTTGAGGCCGCATGCATACTCGACGATTTCTGGGAAACGATACAAGAGGCGCGAGACATCCGACGGCGCAGCCGATTCGTCGACCTGCGCTCCAACAGATATTTCCTTCGCTTTCTCTACGATCTGATGCGCCCTCGCGTGAGCGTACTGAAGGTACGGACCCGAATCACCCTCGACGGAGAGGGCGCGCTCCTTATCGAAAATGATATCTTTGCTCGAACTCTGTTTCAGTATCTGATATTTGATGGCCGAGACCGCGATCTCTTGCGCGAGCTGCACCGTATCCTCCGCCCTGCTCTCTTTCGCTCGCTCCTCAGCTACCCCAACGAGATCGCGAATGAGCGACTCTCCCGTGATCACGTTGCCTGTGCGAGACGACATTTTTCCATCCGCGAATCGCATCATGCCGTGCGTGACATGTACGATCTTCGCAGCCATGTCGGGAAGGACTTTTCGCATCGCGGCGAGCACGACGGAGAAGTAATCTCTCTGCTCGTTGGCGGTGATCGTGACGTACATATCAGCCTGCCACGCATCTGCCTTCATCGAGGCGAGGCCGAGATCCTTAGCCTCATACGTCGGCAGCCCCTTTGAGGTCAGGAACACGCGTGTGTGCAGCCCCTCGTCTTCGCCGCGATACACGATGGCGCCGTCACTCTGTACAAAGATGCCTGGGTTGGCGCCGACGATCTCCACACCCCGCCCCGCTGTCTGGCTCTCGAAGAAGTAGAAGTCGAACTTCGTACCGAGCATCGCATAGATGTTTTCAAAGTGCTTGAGCGATGCTTCGCGGCCTTTGGTATAGATGTCATCTATATCTGCGTCAGAGTGGTCGTACACCTTTTTATTGATCGCATCGATCTCGTCCTTTGCGGCCGCGTCCTCCTCATATGCTTTGGCGCCGGCAGCATAAGCCTTCCCGAGCGACGCGGCGCTCGACGGATCGAGCGCGAGTTCTCGTATACCCCATATTGCCTTTGCCACGTGAGGACCCACATCTCCTTGATAGTTGGCGCGCTTCACCTGTGCGCCGGAGAATTGAAAGAGTCTCGAGAGAGCCTCGCCGATCGCATTGCTCATGAGGTGGCCGATGTGAAATTCCTTGAACGGATTCGGGTCGGTGTACTCAAGCATGATCCTCTCTCCCTTGAGGCTCCCGACGGAGCCCCACATATCGGACTCGCGTGCAGTACGTACGACGTCGGCGAGCGCTCCTTTAGAGATACGGAAATTGATGAAGCCAGGGCCTGCCGGTTCTATTTTCTCTACCCCCTCAACACTTCCCATTGCCTCGACAAGCTTTCCTGCGACGTCGCGCGGGCTCATGCCGAGCTGCTTCGCGTACCGCAATGCCGCATTCGAAGCATAATCGCCGTTCATGAGGTCGCTCGGGAGCTCCAAGAGCGATGGAAAATCCTGATCGACAACGCCGATCGCGTGAAGTGCGCGGACGAGCGCATCCTGTATGTGCTTGCCTACCTGCATGCGCGCATTGTATCAGCGGCTGAGCGTACGCCGAATCTCGGCGTGAATGTCGTCTCGCGCGCGCATAAGGCCGTTCGGAGCACATTCGATGACGTGCCAGTTCTTTTCCTTCGAGAGATCCTTATACACGGCCGATACATTCTTTTGATATGAGGTATTTGTCTCGTGCTGATCTTTCTTTTTCTTGCCCATGAGCGTCTGCGACACTGCCACGGGTACGTCGAGCAGTACAACAGCATCTGGCTTCGGCAGCTGGATGGATTTGAACGCGATGTCCGATATATCTTTGAGGAATTTCTTGCGCGCCAGTCCTTTGAGCTTGGCCGCGTGGTACGCGAGTGTCGATTGCACGTAACGATCGCAGACCACGTCGCCTTGCTGCAGAGCGTCACGCACGTCTGCACTCCACGCCGCGAAGTCGAGCAAGTACGGCAAGGCCGACATGTACGGGTGCATGTGCACGAAGTCGCCGAATTCCCCCGACAGCGCGCGCCGCACGAGCTTGCCGGTGGGAATCTCGTACCACGGCGAGGTAAATACTGTGACTTTTTTGCCCGCGGCGCGAAGCGCTTTCGCGAGAAGCCTGGTCTGAGTCGCCTTCCCCACTCCGTCGATGCCTTCAAAAATGATCAGTCGTCCCATGTCGGTCCATTAAACAGCCAGGTACGCAAAGCGCAAGCAAAAGAAAACCCCGGAGCGGCCGGGGTTGTCTTTGTCGGATGTCTTGCTATT
>CBIMKN010000059.1:0-5167 GCA_966244515.1 uncultured bacterium | reverse complement strand
AGGCTACCGTACGTCCGAGTATACCAGCGTCGATCAGCGTTTTTCTATGAAATGCTGATGCTGTTGATTACGATCGGCGAAAGCGGCCTGTCCTCTGCATTCGTCTCCGTCGCTTCGATAGCATGCACCACATCCATTCCCGTCAACACCTTTCCAAAAACCGTATGCTTGTGATCCAAGAAGCTATTCTCGGCGGTATTGATAAAGAATTGGCTGCCATTGGTATCGGGACCAGCATTCGCCATCGATATCGTCCCGATAGCGTTCATGTTGTTGAGATGGATCTCATCTTCGAAACTGTAGCCGGGACCTCCCGTACCCCAACGGTGAGAGAGTGAGTCGTCTTTCGTGAGAGGATCTCCGCCCTGGATCATAAAATCGCGTATCACACGATGAAATTTCGTACCGTCGTAGAAACCCGACTGAGCGAGCTTCACGAAATTGGCTACCGTATTCGGCGCATCGCTCTCCATGAGCGCGATCTCTATATCACCTTTATTTGTGTGCAGTGTGGCTTGCATCGCGTGAGTATAGCACTCACTGGGTCAGTTTCTCCTCTTGTGCGAGTGGGAATCGCACGATGAATCGTGTACCAGTTCCTTTTATGGATTCCACCGAAATGGCGCCGCCCATGATCTCTACAAGCTGTTTCGTGATCCAGAGGCCGAGACCCGTCCCAGGCTGATCCCTGATCTCGCGCCCGGCAGCACGGTAGAATTTCGTGAAAAGTTTGCCTCGTTCTTCCTCTGTCATGCCGGCGCCAGTGTCTTTTACGGATATGACAAGTCCACCGTCAATGACATCGGACGCGAGCGTTATCTCGCCGTGCTGTGTGTATTTGACTGCATTGCTCAGCAGATTCACGAGGATCTGCCTCAAACGATCAGGATCAGCAGTGATAGCTGCGCTGCCAGCGAGATGCATTGTGAAAGTAAGGCCCTTATTCTGCGCATTCATCTGCCACGAGGCGGCGATCTCCTCAAGAAGCGGCTTCGTCTCCAGGCGTACAGGCTTCACTGTCATGCGACCCTGTTCGATTCGCGAAACGTCAAGCATATCCACGATGAGATTGTCGAGCTGCTTTGCGGAGAGATCGATGCGCTCAAGCGAGAGCTTCTGGTCTTCGGCAGATATGCCGCCTCCTTTGAGAATGTCGGCATATCCGCGGATCGCGGTGAGCGGAGCGCGCAGCTCATGCGACGCCATCGAAATGAACTCATCCTTCAGAGTGTCGACTTCACGCAATTTCCGATACAAAACCGTGTAGTCGATGATGCGAGCATGTTTGAAGAAGAGGAGGAGCAGGAACAGCAGGATCAGAGCGAGCATCAAGACGGCATTGGTAAGACTCTCTTTAATGCGCTGATCAGCTGCCGAAAGCGTTTGCCTCGTGAGGACGACTCCCGTGACGCCGCCTTCCCTGCCCTCGATCGCCCTCGCGGTGAGGACGAATCTCTCTCCATTCTCTGATTGCTCGACGGTGTACGAATTGGCCGGGTCCGCAGCCGCAAGCGAAAGTGTCAGGTCCTGCCGATACACCTGCCCACCCTCACGCTCTGGTTTAGAGGAAAGAATGACCGACCAGATGCCTCCTGCTTCGCGCACGATATCAAATGTCTGTATCGTGGGATTTAACTCCTGCATGCGTCGCATGTACGCTCGAAGCGCATCTGGCTGATCGGAAAGCTCAGACGCGAGCGGTGCAAATGCATCCTGAAGCGACCCAATGCGGACGTTCACGAGTTCGTCCTGTGCATCGCGTGCGATGTTGAGGAATTTATCTGCGACGAAAAGAAACGATCCGCAAATAGCGACCGCCGTAAGGATGGTGAGCCAAAGCTGAGGATGTTCGACGAATTGTCTCGCGCCGTCTTTGAGCGCACGTGGGAATTGGATGCGCATGGCTACGCGGCTGCAGCGCCGTCTCGCCTCATGCCGACCGCCGCGAGCGCAATGAGCGCGAAAAGCGCGAGGAACACGCCGCCCGTCACGAGGAAGTGCTCACGAAGCGTATCGAGCGGACTCACCTGCGTCACTTCTTGAATGGTCAACGGCTCAAACTCCAACGCGTCTGCGGTCTTTACAAATGGGATCGGCGCGCTCTTGGCAATGATCTTGCCGCTATTGTTGACCGAAGCCACGTATACCTCGTGATTACCGTCTTCGAGCGTCGAGTCGAGCGTATAGGTCCACAGACCACTCTCATCCGCCTTTACCGTGACCACGATTGGATTCGAATAGATGTACAGGGTCACGAAGCTGTTCGGAAGAGCTTTACCCTTGATCTGCACCTTCTTATCTTCCAGGCTCGGTCGCGTAGGCACAGCCCCAGTGCTTTCCGCCGCCGGGGCGGGGGCAATAGCGACCGGTGCAGCCTCTGCCGCGACAGGAGCGGGAGCTGCAGGGACAAGGGTGATCTCGGTGACCTCGAACATGGATTTTGTCTCCGCACCTGCTACTTTCGGCGATTCTACGGGGACAAGCGCAGGCGCAGGCGAATGCACATCGAAGCCAAGCAGGATCCTCTCGCCGTCTGTCAGAGCACTGCCCGCAGTGTAGGCATTGTTTGGGTCGGTATGATAGATATTTTTCTCGTCGTAATCCGAGACACCATCCTTGTCGCTGTCTCGGTAAAGCTCGAGACCCTCTCGCGCAGAGAGCACTTTGCGCTGCTCATCGATCTGCCGCGCCGTCTCCTCGATAGCCTTCACATCCTCCACGACAGCGCGCGCACCTGGCGTTACATCCACTGCGACCCCCGTCTCCGACAGGACGATCTCTTGTATCTCCACGAGAGACGATTTCAAGACGGGGTCTACTTGTCCCGGTATGTAGTGACCGGACGGGGGCGACGTGATCGTGCCGGTGATCTCGGCAGTGATTGCCTTCCCTTTCTCTTCTGCTCGTTGGCGTATTTTCTCGAGGACCTGCTGTCTGTCCTGCTCTGAGAACGCGACCGGCGCCGTTGATGTGCTCGCAGGTGGGAGCGTCTGCTCTACGGATTTAACCGTCTCCTCTACCTTTTCCGATACGATGTTCTCGACCTTCTTCTCTACACTCTTCTTCGACGTGACGATCGCATGTATCGCCTGCCCGATCTCGTCGAGCGACTTGGCCACCTGCTGATCCTTTCTTGTTTCTGCCCCAGCGCTGATCTTTTTCTCTCCGTCACTCGTGGTGGCCTGTGTCTTGATGACGACAGGGATAGTGATCGCAGTTGCTGGTGACGTCGTAGACTGCACCGGCGCTGTTTCGGTGGCCGTGGAAGTCGCTGATTCAACGCGATTATCCTCACGCCCCGGTCGGCGCGACGTCGAAGTGCTGTCTGATACTTGCTTTATGTACGTCCCGATCGCCTGTCCGATGAAATCCACTAGCTGCGGAGGTCTTTGCGGCGCAGGCTCGTTATTCGTAGGAGCAGACGAAGTCGAGGGCGTCTGCGAGGTAGAACCCTGTTGCTGAGTGGACGTCGTACTCGCGGTTGGCGTCACGGGTTCCGCCTGACGTGGTGGCGTCGACGTCGGGATAACGATACTCGGCTGCACTGACTGGATCGCGTTCTGGACCACCTGTTCTATAAGGACGCGGGGCGCGGAAGTGTTCGGTGCGATCGGAGTAGGCTCTGCCGCTGGCGGCTTCTCAGGCGCATTTTGCTTTTGAATGCTTTGGATTAATTTCTCGATGAATGCGCCCCCGTTCGACTCCATGTTCGCGGGATTCACGCTACGTGATCGCGAGGAGTTCTCACGCGTATTTTCGCGTTCATTTGGCTTCACGCCCGAAGTCTCACTCGATACAGCTGTGGAATAATCGCCCGGACGCGACCAGTAGAATTGGCCGGCATGCTCCCACTCCAGATCTGCGCGCGCAAATGCCGCTGGCACAACGAGTACCGCGATACCAATTGCATAGAGGCCGAGCGTCTTAAAACGCATACGTATCTTTAGTGTATCACCGCAAAACGCGCCCCAGGCGCGCTGTCCACTATTACGGGAAGTAGCATCGTGCTCACGCTTTAGCGCGAGTCCGGTGTCATCTCGCCATTTTGCCGCCGTATGGTTTATTGGTACTGCGTGCCTTTCCTTTATGTTCTGCCCTGCCGGCCGTGCCGCGCGTACGCGACTCACGAGTACTTCGTACACGCTTTTGTGCAGCTCCTGCGCGAGCCGACAGATCGTCTGGTCTTTCTCGTGACATGAGACGACGATAGATCGATGGGTGGTTAGAGAATGTGAAGGACAGGTGCGAGTGCAGTGTGCGCTCCGATGAATCCAATGAGGCCAGCCAGTGCAGCCCCAACAAACTTCCTCAGTATGTCTGACTTTTCCATGTACCGATAGTACGGTACCGGTGCTCTACAAAGAAATATTCATGAATCCGCTATGTGCCGTCCTGATCTTCGCGGTACGCGACTACAGCAAGTGCAATGGCGAACGCCACGAGGAGCGTGATGGCACCGATCAGCATCAGGAGCGTGTGTGACCGTCGATTAGAGGCCGAACAGCTTAGTCACGAACGTAACGATCGGGTCGACATCAGGACCATATACGATGTTGGCACCGAGTGCCCCTACGACGAAAAGCATCACGAATCCCGCGAGCGCGAGCGCTTTCGTGAGCCAGTACTTTAGCGCGCTCTCCCCTTTCCAGAAGAAGTCCATCGCGCAGAGCGCCGCGAAAATTACCAGCGTGACGATAGCCGCCTGTTCATGAGCGCCGACCGAGGGCAGCTCGCCAACGACATCTTCAGCCATGAGACCAGTTATATAGGTGAGGACTCCGAATGCGCTTCCCGCGTACAGGGAGAAGCGTCGTACCGCTTCCCACTGGAGCGCTGGCCAGAATCGCGCGAAAGGAATGATCTCTAGCACGGCATAGACACATAAAAGCGCTATCGGGAAATGTACGAACGCTGGGTGAATATTCATATGTATATTGTGATGAGCTTAGTAACGCATAATGCGGCTACTGAGAGCTGGAAGTTGCGCTCAGCTGCACCGACCCACGGATCTTATCGAACGCCGCGATGAGACCCGCACGGTCGAATTCATGCACGACGCCAGGTCCGAAATTCTCGATCGCAGCATAGTGAATAAAGTAACGGATCGCCGTGCACGGCTTGCTGCCCGCCATTGCATACACGGTCTCCTCGTATCTATTCCCCGCTC
>CBIMKN010000058.1:0-5266 GCA_966244515.1 uncultured bacterium | reverse complement strand
AGCGAGAGACGATCGGCCTGCCCTCGATCTATTTCGCTCACCTCGGTCCGGAGGCGCGCAGAAGGTCCCTCTCGGTACTTGAAGTCCTCCGCAAATCCGAGATCCCCGTCCATCAATCACTTCTTTATGACCGCATCGGCGAACAGATGGCCAGGGCGAAGCAGCTCGCTGTCCCGTACATCCTGATCATGGGGTACAAGGAGGCCATGGAGAACACCATCCTCGTGCGTGAAGTCGTCACGAATTCCCAGGAGGCGGTCCCGCTGGACGACCTGACCAACTACCTCAAACGACGCCGCATGGGCCTCCCGCTGGCGACGGTCAAGGCATAGAGCCCCAAAAAGCGCCGACTTGCTATCGCGGCGCTTTTTGTGGTACACTCGCGCGACATGTCTATAAACGCAGAAGTCCAGAAAAGCGGCAACGAGAGTACCCTCTCGGTCATCCGCAAATTCTCTCGCCGCGTCCAGGGTACGGGGCTTATCAAGAATTCCCGCAAAACGCGCTACTACGAACGGCAGAAGTCTAAGACCGTGCAGAAGAAGCGCGCTCTCAAGCTCCTCAAGCGCCGCGCTGAATTCAAGCAACTCGTAAAAGAAGGCAAGGTCCAGGAACGCGAGCCGCGCCGCACATTCTCCCGCGAGAGCGCACCGGCGACTCAGTCGAAATTCGGCGAGACCACTCCAATCGCCCGCTAATGTCCGGTTCGACCGACATCAAGATCACGATCCGCGGCCCTGTGCCGCGGATTCCGTTTGAGCAGATCGCGCGAGCCGTGCTCGGGAGCTCCTATCAGCTCTCGCTCGTGATCTGCGGCGATAAACTCGCGCAGCGCATCAACAAGGAGTACCGCAAGAAAACGTACTATCCCAATGTGCTCTCTTTTGAGATCGATGCGCACGAGGGCGAGATCTTTCTCAATGTGCGCAAGGCCGCGCGCGAAGCGCGCATCTTCGACACCACGCTGCAGAAACGTTGTGCTCTACTTTTCGTGCACGGCCTTTTTCATCTGAAAGGAATGGATCACGGCGACAAAATGGAACACGAGGAACAGCGCGTACTCCGAAAATTCGGCTTGCAATAAGGATTATCCACCCGCGTCTGACGGGTGTAGCGCGCCAAAAAGCGCTACAATAGTCAAATGAGGAAGTTCTATACCGGCATCGACATCGGCTCTTCGCTCGTAAAGGTCGTGATCGCCTCGCCGGCAGAACGTTCCGACGTCCCTATGCAGATCATTGGGACGGGTACTGCCGCGTCCAAAGGTATGCGGCACGGATATGTCATCGATCGAATCGAAGCTTCGCGCAGCATTAAAGAAGCGCTTGCGCGCGCTTCCGCTGCAGCGAAGGTACAGGTGAAGAGCGCCCGCATCTCCATGGGCGGCGTGGGCCTCGACGAGACGCGGTCCATGGGAGATATTTCTCTCACACAATCAGGCGGCATGGTGACCGCACGAGATATCGAACGCGCTCTAAAGGACAGCGAGACACGGAGCTCGAGCAAGCTAACAAACCGTACGGTTATACATACAATCCCTCTCGAATACAGGATAGATGGCACCAAAGTCATCGGAAAAGCTGAAGGGCTTCAGGGAACCAAGCTTTCGGTCGACACCCTCCTTATCACGATACTCACGCAGCACCACGACGACCTCATCGACGCAGTCGAGGGCGCGGGCGTCGAGGTAGAGGGTGTGATGGCCTCCCCTCTCGCCGCGAGTCTCGTCGCGCTCACAAAAGCGCAAAAGACCGCCGGGGTATGCCTCGCCAATATCGGCTCAGAGACGCTTTCCCTCGTCGTCTTCGACGACGATGTGCCTGTATCTATCAAAGTGTATCCGCACGGATCCGCTGACATTACCAACACAATCGCGCTCAATTTCCAGATCCCGCTCACGGAGGCTGAACAAATGAAGCGTGGTGCGGTCACGGGAAGCGACATCGCGCCGAAAAAGATCCAGACCATCGTCACTTCACAGCTGCGCGACATGTTCACGCTCATCAATACGCATCTCAAAACGATCGGTCGTCAGCGCCTCTTGCCAGCCGGCATCGTGATCACCGGCGGTGGTTCGGGACTCGATGCTGTCGCCGAGATCGCAAAAACCGTTCTTAAGCTTCCTTCGCAGATCGGCGTCGCAGGAAATATGGCTCGCACCGCATCGAGCGACGCGACATGGACCGTCGCATACGGACTTTGCCGTTGGGGTTATGGCGATGACATGTCAGACAGAGGTCACAGCTTCGGCGACATGCTCCACCACGGATGGGAATCCTTCAAGCAGAGCTTCCGTTCGTTGCTCCCGTGATGCTTTTGGGCGTATTTCGGGCTTTTTACAAAGCATCGAAATAGCTACGCAGTCAAGATTGTCATTTTTTGTGAAGTGCTATTATGCTTGAACTATGTCGAAGCAGGTGAAGTCCGACGTCGAGTCTTTCGCCCGAATTCGCGTTATCGGTGTCGGCGGTTCTGGCGGCAATGCCGTGAACCACATGGTCTCCTCGAAGGTCGAGGGGGTCGAGTTCATAGCGGTAAACACCGACGCCCAGGACCTCCACAAGTCGAAAGCAAAGAAGAAGATCCACATCGGCAAGACGCTCACCCGCGGCCTCGGAACGGGCATGAATCCCGACCTCGGCAAACAAGCCGCAGAGGAGACTCGCGAAGAGATCCAAGATGCGATCAAGGGATCGGACATGGTGTTCATCACCGGCGGCATGGGCGGCGGTACCGGCACAGGCGCGGCTCCCGTCGTGGCGAAGATAGCTCGAGAACTTGGTGCACTCACTGTCGGCGTCGTCACACGCCCGTTCGCATTTGAAGGCCAGCAGCGACTCAGGCTCGCAGAGCAAGGCATTTCCGAGCTTCGCAAGGCCGTCGATGCAGTCATCATCATCCCCAACGACAAACTCCTCACGATCGTCACGCGCGAGACCGGCATCAAGAATGCATTCGCGATGTGCGACGACATCCTTAAGCAGGCCGTGGAGGGTATCTCTGATCTCATCACACAGACGGGTATCATCAACGTCGACTTCGCTGACGTGCGCTCGATCATGGCCAATGCTGGCTCCGCGCTCATGGGCATCGGCACCGGCATGGGCGACAAGAGGGCCGAGCAGGCAGCTCGCGCGGCCATCAATTCGCCGCTTCTCGAGGTCTCGATCACAGGAGCAAAGGGTGTCCTCTTCTCTATCGCAGGCGGCGACGATCTCGGCATGCTCGAAGTCCAAGACGCCGCCAATGTCATTACCGAAGCTATCGATCCGGATGCGAAGGTCATCTTCGGCGCCGTCACAGACGAATCGCTCAAGAAGGGCCAGGTCCGCGTCACTGTCATCGCGACTGGTTTCCCCGAGACGACTTCTCGTGCCCCGAATCTCTTCGGTCAGCGGATCGCCCCTCGCAAAGACAACGACTCTATCCCCGTGATCCCTGCTCGCGCAGAGAAGCCGGCGCCCAAGAAGATAGACGCCGTACCAGAAGTGAAAGAGGCACCGAAGCCAGAAATAAAGCCCGAGAGTGCGCCCGCACAGGGCATGGAGGACGACGAGGACTCCTGGGGCGGCCTGCCTTCCTTCCTCAGACGCAAATAACCGATAGACCAAAGGGAAAGCGCGCAGTCAACAGTGTCTGCGCGCTTTTTTCATGTACACTTGAGAACCATGTACGATCTGATCATCATCGGAGGAGGTCCTGCCGGCACCGCCGCTGCGGTCTATGCCGCTCGCAAACAGCTCAAGACGCTTTTCCTCACGAGCGAATGGGGCGGCCAAAGCGCGGTATCGAGCGAGATCCAGAACTGGATCGGCACTCCCGCCATCATGGGCGCCGATCTTGCCGACAGCTTCAAGAAACACGTCGAGGCCTATCGTGGGGAGTTTCTAGAGATCATCTCTCCCGTCGAGGCCACAAAGCTCTCGACATTCGATGACCACATTGAGGTCACAACGAAAGACGGCAAGACTCACACGGCAAAGACGGCAATAGTGGCGACAGGCGCACAGCGCAGGAAACTCACGGTCCCAGGGGCCGCAGAGCACGACAACAAGGGTCTCACATACTGCGCATCCTGCGATGGTCCCCTCTTCGGAGGCATGGACGTCGCGGTGATCGGAGGCGGCAATGCCGCATTCGAAAGCGCGCTCCAGCTCCTCGCATACTGCAAGAGCGTAACGCTGCTCAACAGGACCGAAACATTCCGTGCAGACGAGATATCGGTCGCTGCCGCAAAATCGCATCCGAACATGCGCATTGTCCTCAATGCTGAACCGACAGAAGTCCTTGGCGAGCAATTTGTATCAGGCCTCAAGTACAAGGACGCAAAGACTGGCGAGGAGCACACGCTCGATGTATCGGGTATATTCGTCGAGATAGGTCTTATCCCGAATTCTGCGTGGGTTGGCGATGCGCTCGAGAAGAACGCCGTCGGTCAGATCAAAGTCGAGCCGCGCAGTATGCGCACCTCCCATTCGCGTGTCTGGGCAGCCGGCGACATACCCGATGGCATCTACCATCAGAACAACATCGCAGCGGGCGACGCAGTCAAAGCGCTCGAGGATGTCTCCATGTTCATCCGAAAGGGCTCTTCCGAGGCATAAGAAAAAGGCGCGGTCCCCCGCGCCTTTCTATCGCACCCACTGCTGCATGCTCACGCAGCAATCGCTGCACTGATGTTGTTCACGATGGCCGTCGCCTTTTCGCACATCTCGATCGAGAGCGGGTCGCTGACCGACTCCGGCACCGCGATGTAGACGCACAGGCCGGGATGAGCGTGGCGTTCGGCAGCCTGAGCCTCATTCGGGCTCACTACGATGTCACCTGAGCGCTTCGCTTCAGCGACAACGCGCTGCGCGATCAGGACGGCGCTCACTAGCCGCTCGCTTGAGCGCACCGGTACGACGAACGCGAGATGCGTCTTGCCGCTCGCGCGAATGATTTCCGGGCCGTGATACTGCGTCTGCACGACTACCCCCTTTCAGGTTTGCATTTCCCTCTCACACTAGCTAACACCGCTCTGGCGCTCTCGTCAATCCACGAGCGTCGCGAACAGATCGTCGGTCGTTTCCGCCCGCCTGATCATTTTGAACGACTTATCCGGCCGCATAAGGAACTCCGCTGAGCGCAGCTTGCCGTTGTAATTGAATCCCATCGCGTGACCGTGCGCTCCCGCATCATGCACGACAATAATGTCACCGGAACGTACTACGGGTAGATGCCTGTCGATCGCGAATTTATCATTGTTCTCGCAGAGCGAACCGAC